>PWSL01000481.1 GCA_003563255.1 Desulfonatronospira sp.
GCCAGTGAAAAGGCCGGAATACATTCAGCTATCACCAAGTCCATGGGCTGGATCATGCAGGTCCTGCTCATGGGAGTGGGCTTCTCCCTGATGCTCAGGGGAGAAATTGACAGCGCTATGGCCATAATCGCTGTCATCATTGCTGGACGGGTGATCATGCCCATGCAGATGGCGGTCAACGGCTGGGAGGATTACCAGAATGCCAAAGATGCATTTCTGCGCCTTAAAAGCTACCTGGAAGGACTGGAGCAAAAAGACCAGGAAGTCAGCCTGGAACTGCCTGAACCCAAGGGTCACCTCAAGGCCGAGTCCCTGGTTTATGCCCACGGCGGCAAGCCAATAATCAAGGGTGTCAGTTTTGATCTGCAGGCCGGGCAAACCCTGGGGCTCATAGGACCCAGTGGAGCAGGCAAGACCACCCTGGCCAGGGTCATGACCGGAGCAGTACGCCCCCAAAACGGCATCCTGCGCCTGGATGGGGCGGATATGCATCAGTGGGACCAGGAACAGCTGGGTAAACACATCGGCTATCTGCCACAGGATGTTGAACTTTTTGCCGGAAGCATATTTCAGAACATAGCCAGATTTCAGGAGGCTTCCATGGAAGCGGTCCAGGAGGCAGCCGCAAGGACCGGACTGGAAAGAATAATCGCATCCCTGCCTCAAGGGTATGAGACCCTGCTGGAAGAGAGAGGAATAAACCTCCCAGGCGGTTTACGCCAGCGAATCGGTCTGGCCAGAGCTCTGTTCGGAAATCCCAGGATTCTCATTCTGGATGAACCTGATGCCAGCCTGGACCAGGACGGCATAGAGGCCCTGGCCGATATACTAAAGCGCTCCAGGGAGGAGGGTAAAACCCTGATCCTGGTAACCCACAGGCCCAAACTGCTGCAGTTTACCCACCAACTGCTTATGCTCAAGAACGGTCAGGTGGCCATGTACGGTCCCACCAGGCAGGTACTGCAGAAACTGATGCCGGCTAAGTGAGACGTATGGGCGTATGGGTGTATGGGAGTATGGGTGTATGGGAGTATTCTAAAACTCTAAAAACTTACATACACGCATACTTGCATACGTACATACGTCTTAACTACGTGCACACTCCCATACTTACATACTCCCATATGTCTTAAATAGGGTTCAAAGTAAAAACTAATCACTGGAAAATCTGGAATGCGAAAATATCTGGTAAGATTTCTGCCCCATCTGGGGTGTGCTTTTTTCTTCAGCATGTTCATCAATGTGCTGGCCCTGGCTTACATCCTGTATCTCAGGCTGTTGTTCGACAAGGTCATGGACAGCCGCAGTATGGAGACCCTGTTTTTTCTGACTGCTGCTGTCATTGGTGCTTATGTTGTTTCCGGAATTCTGGAGGTTTTTCGATCCAAGCTTCTGGTACGCATTGGTGTCAAGTTCGACCAGATAGTGGCCGGGCGAATATTCGGCAGCATGCTCAACCAGTCGGTCACGGCCGGTGGATCAAAACACACTCAGGGGTTGAAGGATTTAAACAGCATCCGCAATTTCTTAGGCGGAACAGGTATTTTCGCCCTGTTCGACACCCCCTGGGTGCCGGTATATCTGGCGGTGATATTTTTATTTCATCCTCTGCTGGGCTACCTGGCCTGTGCAGGGGCATTGATTCTTCTGCTGCTGGTTGTGGTCCAGGAAATATCCACTACGCGCATGCAGGCGAGCCACTCCCAGTCAGCCATGAATACAGAGCAATTTCTAAACTCTTCCATGCGCAACGCCCAGACGGTCTATGCCATGGGCATGTTCCCCTCCATGAGCAGGCATTGGAAGCAGTATAACAACCAGGATATCTATTATGAAGATGTCCTTGCCGCCAGAAATGGTTTTTTTCAGAGCATGGCCAAGTTCATCATGATGGGCACCGTGGTGGTCATCATGTCAACAGGGGCTTATCTGGTGATTATCAACGAGGCAACCCTGGGCACCATGGTGGCTTCGGCCATGTTTATGAGCCGGGCCTTGTCGCCCATCATGATGCTCGGCAATGCCTGGAGAAGCTTTGTGGATGCAAGGCTGGCCTACAAAAGGCTGAATGAGCTGATGGCCCAGGAAAAGCTTGACACTGATCCCCGGACCATTTCCGGAGATTCTCCCCAAAAACCTGAAAGCTGCAGGGCTGACAACGTAACCCTTTTCCTGGGACAGACTCCTGTTTTCCAGGATATCTCCTTTGATTTAAAGCCTGGTGAAATGCTGGCCATTACAGGTCCAAGTGGAGCGGGCAAGACTTCTCTGGCCCGGGTGATCATGGGTATCTGGAAGCCGGATCAGGGGGGTATATATCTGGACGACAAACCCCTGGACAGTTTTGACCAGGCTCTTCTGGGCTGTAAAATGGGTTATGTGCCTCAGGAGGTTGAGTTGTTTTCAGGAACCGTAGCTGAAAACATTGCCAGGCTGGGCCAGGTGGACTCACCTGCTGTTGTGGATGCAGCCATGCAGGCCCAGGCCCACGACATGATTTTGAGCCTTCCCCAAGGGTATGATACCAGGGTGGGTGAAGGGGGAGTCGCCCTCTCAGGAGGTCAGAAACAAAGAATCGTACTGGCAAGGGCTTTGTATGGGGTACCCTGGCTGCTGGTCATGGACGAGCCTGACTCGCATCTCGATCAGACCGGGAGAGAAGCCATCAAGGAAGTACTTGCAGATCTGAGAAAAAAAGAGTTATTCGTGGTGGTCATTACCCACAATCAGGAACTAATAAAAATGGCGGACAGGGTCCTTGATCTGCAACATGGAAAAGTTTTCGTGGGTGAAGGCGGGTCTCCTGATGTCAAGAAATTAGATGATTAGTGCCTCAATTGGGGACAGGCACCCCCGCACTTATTTTTATTACAAATGATCTTGGTTTTATTGGAAAAAATAAGTGCGGGGAGAGCCAGTCCCCGGAGGTGAAAAAATAAGTTTCGCTGTAGTGTTAACAATTAACAATTTACAGGTAACTGGGTTGCGGGCACTGTCCGCGTGATGATGAATTTTTTAACTCTCACAAGTAGAGACTAAAATTATGAACGAAAACAGACTGCAAAGCAACAACAACGTCAAGGCAATTGAGGGCGGCCGGACAAACGGCCGGGAATTGAATCTGCCCACAAGCACCAGGAAGGTGATCATACTGGGCCTGCTGTTCGTGGCCCTGTTTTTTGGCGGCATAGGAGTGTGGGCGGCTACGGCCAACCTTGAAGGTGCGGTCATTGCACAAGGCGAAGTCATAGTGGAGACTTACCGGCAGCAGGTCCAGCACAGGGATGGAGGAATAGTCAAACAAATCAAGGTCCGTGAAGGTTATCGGGTGGAAAGAGGTGAAGTTTTGATCACCCTGGATGGAGAGGAAGTGCGGGCTCAAAGAGACATGTACAGAGCACGGATGGACAGCCTGCAGGCGCGTCAGGCCCGGCTCATGGCTGAAATCCAGGGAAAAGATTCTATTGAGTGGCCCCTTTCCCTTCTGGAGCGTGCTGAAATGCCTGATACCGCTGAAAGCATGGAAAGCGAGAAGCGGATTTTCCAGTCCAGAATGGCGGCCAAGCAAAGCAAGAAGAGCCTGCTTCAGGCCCAGATCAAAACCCAGCACTCCCTTATTGAAGGCCGCAACAGGCAGTTGAAATCGGTACAGGATACCATTTCTTCCCTGAGGGATGAAATCGAAGCCAAAGAACCTCTCCTGGAGGGCGGCTTTATTGATATCACTCAGGTACTGGAACTGCAGCGAAACCTGAATTCAAACCAGGCCCGCCTGGAAGAATTGAGAACCCAGATTGAGCAGTCCCGGGAAAGAATCCAGGAACTTGAACTGGAAATCGACGACCTGGAAAAAAGCTACGCCCAGGAAGCCGCTTCAGAACTTGGAGGAGTCCGCCAGGAGATAGTGGACCTCCGTGAGCAGCTCCGTCCTGCTGAAGATGCAGCAAGAAGACTCAATGTAACTGCTCCCAAGTCCGGAGTGGTGGTAAACCTCAACGTACGCACCGAAGGTGGGGTTATCCAGGGAGGAGCGCCTTTAATGGAGATTGTTCCCATGGATGCAAGGCTGATAGTCTCAGCCAGGGTTGATCCGGGCAAGATTGATGACGTCCGGAGAGGCCAGAATGCCAGTGTCATGCTCTCAGCCTTTCCCAGAAGATACACCCCCAAGGTCAAGGGCGAGGTGATATACGTTGCAGCTGATCGCACCGAGCCTGAACAAAGGGATACCCCTCCTCATTACCTGACTTATGTAGAACTGGACGAAGAGTCCCTGAGGGAAGCTATTGAAGATCCCGGCAAACTAACTCCAGGCATGCCGGCGGAGGTCTACATTCAGACACAGGCTCAGACGGTTATGAGCTACATCCTCTCCCCCATTATCGACAGCATGGATCGTTCTTTCAGAGAAAATTAACTGTGGAGTATGGGATCGAGGGGTCAGGTGCATTAAAGGGTTTGTCGAGAGCAAACCCAAAACTGGAAAAACGTAAACATTCAGGGGGTCCTCGGTGGTAATTACCGGCACCATGTCTGGGAACTGCCACCGGGCCGGTTCCGGCACCCCTGAATGTTTACGGAAAAACGCCCCGGAGCGTATTTTAGCACAGGAGTTATAGAAATGTATTTTGCACGATTAATCCTGATTTGCGCGGCTTTTATTCTGCCGGCAGTGCCGGTTTTAGCCGGGGATGAGCAGGAATCATCCCTGGGAAACATGGTTCTGGACATGGAAGAGACGGTAAAGATGGGTCTGGAGCGCAGCCACAGGATACAGGCTCATGATTATGGCATCAGGAGAAGTGAATCCGAGGTCAAATCCGTACGGGGACAATTTTTTCCACAATTGTCTGCAGGGGCGGGGTTTACTCATCTGGACAGCCGTTCAGCCAGGGGGCCCACGGATCAGGACTACCTGGATCAGCAGCAGTATCAGTGGAATTTCCGGGCTGTTCAGACTCTGTTTGCCGGAATGACCATCCTGAGCTCTTACCAGAAGGCCCGGATAGAGAAGGAAATAAGCGAGCTGGAAAAGGAAAGTGCAGAAAGGGAGCTTATCAGAGAGATTCAGTATTACTTTCTGGAACTTTTAAAGGCCAGGGAAGACAGACGCAGTCTGGAAAGCTCTATTGAGCGGCTGGAGATGGGCCTTGAGGCCTCAAAGTCTTTTTTCGAGAGACAACTGGTTCCTTATGTGGACGTGCTGCAGGCTGAGGTGGAACTACAGGAAGCCAGACAGGAACTGAGCCAGGCCAGAAACGAGGAGCAGATCCAGAGAACCCGCCTCAACGCCATCCTGGGTTTCGGCCATGACCAGATCATTGGATATGAAGGTGATCTCGGGGAAATCCCCCTGGAGTTGTTTTTTGAATCCCAGGACGTCATGGATATAGCCCTCAAGCAAAGGACTGATCTAGTGTTCATCCGAAAGAACATGGCAGCCGCAGAACAGGAACAAAGGATCGCCCGGGGCCGGAAGATGCCGAGACTCAACCTGGAATTTACCTACATGGATCGCAAACGTGATTATGAACAGCCCGCTTTTGACGCCATGACCGGCCAGACCCGGGACCGGGACCAGAGAAACCGCCACTGGACCACCGGGCTCAACCTGGAATGGAACTTTTTTTCCGGAGGACAGCAGTATTACCGGCATGAAGCCATGGGCTACGAAATCAGACGTCTGGTGCAGACCCTGCAGGATACCAAGGCATCCATCCTTACCGAGGTGCGCACCGCGCATATGCGCCTGGATGAAGCCAGAAGCAGGCTGGTTTCCAACCGCAAAGCCCTGGCCGCGGCCCAGGAAAACTTTGATATGCAGGAACACCGCTATAAGCAGCAGGTAGGCACAATCACTGACCTGCTCACTGCCCAGGAACATTTAACCCGGGCCGAGACCAACAAGAACCAGGCCCTTATGGATTACCAGCAGGCCCTTTCCGAGCTGTACTTCGCCATGGGAGAGCGCAACTACGGGCTTAAATAAAGGCGCACGACAGCTCGGAGATCAGTTTAAACCATATAATAACGTTTTTCAGGAGAAGAAGATTATGCATGTATTCGCAGATGGTATTTCAAAGGTGACATTGTCCAATGGCAACCTGCGCATCAACCTGACCCAGAGGGGTGCGGACAACGAAAATTTAGAGGCAGGAATCCTCATTATCCCGGCTTCACAGGCCAACAACTTCATGAACGGCCTGGCCGGCAGCCTGAAAGACCTGGACGAAAAACTCAAAGCCCAGAGACAGGCGACTCAGGGGGAAGCGCAATAGGAAAAAGAGTTAGATGATCCATATTTACCACTACCTGCTAACGCGGACCGTGTCCGCTACCCAAAATTAAAGAAGTGCTCTTATCCCAGTTGGGACAGTCCCGCACTAATTTTTCTGATGAACAAGTTACAGCCATTAGATTTACAAAAATAAGTGCGGGACAGTCTCAGTACCAGGAGCTGCAACACCGTCTTTGCTCGAAATCTTTCTTGATTTTTGTGACCGGGTTTCAGGAGCAAGTCTAATATCTGACTTTTTGCAGTTGTATTAAATACAAAGAAAACAATATGTTCAATCAGAAGTTCTCAGTATTTCCCGGCAGAAGATGGTCGGTGTGACAATACGGGCCTGCCTGTGACTGCCCATCCGAAGAAGGCCGGAACGTTTGTCGCCTGTGACCAGAATGTCCGCCTTCCCAGCCTGGGACAGGGCCAGTAGAAATGCGTCCTCCGGGTCATGGGTTTGCATGTCTTGGGGCAGTTTGTCCACGAGATTGCCCAGGTAAAGACGGTTGATCAAGGTTCCCACCCGGTGGCCCTGCAGGATTCGCTGCAGTTTGGGATAGCGGCTGGCCCGCCGGATTTCTTCGATCTGTTCGCGGCAGGTGATCAGCTCAAAGCGGCCATTCTGCCAGGCCAGGAAAATTTTATGGGGTGGGGAATACGGGGAGATCAAGGCGGAAAACAGGACATTGCTGTCCAGTACAACCCGCATCAGGCTTTCCTGCTCCAGGCCAGGGCCTCAACCACGGCCGATTCGATTTCCTCTGGCGTGGCTTCCCAGTTCTGTTCTTTGACTGCCTGGGCTGTTTCCCTGAACACGCGCTCACGCACCGCGTCTTCAATAAATCGAGACAGCTCGCCCTTGCGGCTTTGGCCGCGGCTGGCCAGAAATACCCGCAGGGCCTGGTCTGTTTCAGATGATACTGCGACATTCCAGCGCACGGAACTCATGGTGTACCTCCTATGATGTTTATGCGTTTATATGCCGGTTGCTTGAGCAGGTCAAATTGGTTTTTTGGCAAAAGCAAAAAGAGTTGTCTCACGCAGAGGCGCCAAGTACGCAAAGAAGAGGAGGCGTGGCCTTAATTTTTGAAAAGGAATCATTAACACTACAGCGACACTTTATTTAAGCTGGAAGGGGACTGGCTCTTTTGCCGCCAAATAGTCCGGCCGTTTTACGGTTTGAGGTCGGCAAAAGTGCCTGTCCCCGGTGGCCGGTCCCCGGTAGCCTAGGCAATAATTTAGACAAAGTCTCGCTGTAGTGCTGTTAAACTTTGCGGCTTTGCGGTTCAAAATTTTCTTGTTTTTTTCTGACCCCAGTTAAACCCTGCTCCGCAGGAACGCTTTCAGCGTTGTTTAACGGGGCAAGCAGGGTTTCATGAGCAAGTCACTAA
>PWSL01000196.1 GCA_003563255.1 Desulfonatronospira sp.
CCCTCGGGCAGAATATTCAGATAATCCATGCCTGCACGCTGGAGCAGGTCCTCCAGAATGTCCTTTTTCTTAATCAGTACGAATACTTTATGTCCTTTCTCTTCAAGGTTCCTGATAGTATTCTTGAACAAATGAAAATGGGCCGGATGACCCAGGTAGATGAGAATTTTCATGAATAACTCTGAGTTTTACTGGGGATCTCTGTTCCGCATCAAACACCAATCAAACAAATTGACCACATAAAAACAAAACAATATCAGCAGTTTGAGTAAAAAAAAATGCTATCTGGTTTAGATTGGCAACCAGGCATCAAACAAAAATGGAAAACATTTATCAGGCCCACCATGGTACTCGATTCATTTCTGCCTGTTGAGTTCCATCACCAGCTCATAGACCTCAGTGCAGGGGTTGTCCTGGGAAGGTTTTCTGGGATTGTATTGATTCATCAATTTTTGCGCGTTTTCAATGGCCTGCTCTTGTCTATGAAATAAATCCGCATACATTTCAGGATCATTTTTTTCATATCTGCGTCCGAGCCTGTCAGACAACATATCCTGGTATTCCTGCCTGGTATGGGCTGAGGTGATATAGTCGAAATGCAGCACAAACCAGAGTTCAAAAGCTTCATTGGACAGGGCGGTTTTAAGTTTTCTTTTCCGGGCCTGCTGCCAGGCATTGTCCACATTATGGGCCGGGAAAGAATCCCTGTCGAACACGCACCAGACCTCATCATAGGGTTCGTTATTTTCCCGGGCCGATTCTTTCAGTCTGACAGCCTCCCTGACCAAGGACAGGGTGTTGTAGCCTTTGCCCACAATTTCAACAACCGCTGAGGTTACCCTGAATCGCTTAAAATAATCAGGTTCTGTTTTTTCACCCTCGCAGACTATAAGGATTCTTTTAAAAGGCGCTCCTCTGAACTCTGTTTTTCTCCTGAAAGAATCCCTTCTATTCAGCCAGGCTTCTTTTCTTAACTTATCACCCTTGGCCATCTGCCATCTGCCCCATGTTTACCCCGCCTGCCTTGTGAAACCATCTTTCGTTTCACTGGGTGAAATTTCTTCTTATTTCACTGGGGCCCTTTGCCCTCTCGCTCCCTCGCTCCCTCGCTCCCTCGCCCACTCGCAAAGTCGCCCCCTCGCTCCATCGCCCACTCGCAAAGTCGCCCCCTCGCCTAGGTCGGTTCTTCAGTCCTGCCGTCTTGCTCATCACTTTCCCTTGCGCCGAAAGTAGTCACAGGCTCACTTAGCACCGGCACAGCCCCATACCGGCCCTGCATATAATCCTTGTCATAGGATGAGTCCGGTCTGACCCGAAAATCAGACAAAGAATAAAGCTCAGAGCTTCCCACGTCATTTTTGCTGACCATCCACAGCTGATCCCTGCGAAAAAATTTATGGCTGAAAAGGGTCTGGTCATGGGTGGCGAAAATCAGCTGGGCGTTTCTGGGGTTGGTCTGTTCTGAATGAAACAGATTGATGATCAATCTGGTCAATTTGGGATGAAGACTGCACTCCAGTTCATCTATGATCAGGGCGCTCCCGTTATCCAGGGCGAAAAAGATCAGCCCGGCCAGATCGAAAATTCTTTTGGTCCCTTTGGATTCCATGGCCAGTTCAAATTTTTCCAGGCCGACTTTTGCTCCCTCATCGTTGTAACTGTGATGATGAGCAACCGGCTTTTTTAGTCTGATGGTATCTTTCTTTTTGCCGGTTTTCTCCATGTCCCTTGAAATAGCTAAGCTGAGGGCTTCGGGAAGATCTGAAAGCGGATAGTCTGCCTCATCAAGCTCCATTTCTGAAATTGAGTGGTCAGCCAGCCTGATGAATTCCACGAGTCTCTTTCTCTGCAAGGACTCCTCCAGGATAGCCATTGAACGGCGGAAGATATTCCGGGTATCATCAGTGACCACCTGCAGGCTGGAAAACCACTGCAGGATTTTTCTGGCCTCGGGCTGATTGAACTGGGCAGCCACGGAAATAAACAGAGCGTTCTCCCGCGTTTTTTCTTCCAGTCCGGAAACCCTGGTCATACCCTTGCCGAATTCAAACTCGTCTTCCCTGCGGATAAACAGTCTGGCTTCGCGCCCCCTGGGAGCAGCAAACAGCCATTCAAGGCGCACCCGTTCCCTGTCGGCTGAAAATCCGTATCTGTACCTGATGCCGTCCTGGACAAACACGGCCTCCATTGTTGTGGGCTCTTCAGAAGTCCTGGGATTCAGAAGAAACGGGTTATGGGGAAAAGGTTCCTCTGCCTGGCTTTCCTTGGATGAGTGCATGACCATGCTCCTCATGAAAGACATGGCTTTAATCAGGTTGGATTTTCCCCCGGCGTTGGCTCCGTAAATGGCGGCGGATTTGAGCAAGGTAACGGGCTTGGACCTGGATGCCCGGGCGGGCCGGTGACTGAAGGTGTGCGAGGGGTATTCCCTGATTGCTCCGGCAACCATATTCAGGGTGTTGGAATCCTTGAAGGAAAGAAAATTTTCCACAGTAAATTCAATAAGCATATTTTTGCCTTTTAAATATAGTTTTGGAGAAAAAAAAGAAAATATGCTTATTAAATAATGTTAAAACAATTTTTGTGCAAGAAGAAACTGCCTCCAAACGTCTTTCGCCTTCAACCGCTCCCTCGCAAAGTCGCCCCCTCGCTAAGTTCGCTTAAGTCGCCCAATCGCCCCCTCGCTTAAATCGCCCCATGCGCTTCACTCAACGCCAGCATCATCCAGGCCTGAGACCAGCGGATATAGGGTATCTTATTGGTGAACAGGGGATATTTGCGGTAGTAGAAATAGCCTTTCTTGTCCTGCATATTCTCAATGGTCCAGTGGGCAATGGTCTTGGCAAAATCAAGATAATCAGGATGATATTCCTTGAGCAGGGCAAAAGTGATGATGCCCTGGCTCTGGTTGTGGATGTCCACCGGCCATTTTTTGGGCAGCCTCCACATGGATCTGCCGTTGGGAAAAAACTGCTCTTTTCTGTAAAATTCAAGACCTCTGGCTATGGCTTTTTCTATTTCCTTCCGCAAGATTCCGCCCTGTTCACGGATATTATGCAGTGAGACCAGAACAAACCCCTGGTGAAAATCAATCTGCCTGCGCTCGGTGTTTTTCTCCGGGTCAAGGCTGTAGTACCAGGAGCCGTCATCTTTCTGCCTGGACAAGACAAAACGTGTTGCCTGTTCAATACGCTCATCAGGGCTTACGCCTTGTACCAGACAGGCCTTGAGCAGTATCTCAGCCGCGTGCAGGCTGGCATTATAGGTCGCCCCTTTTGACTGGTGGGTATAAGCAAAAGAAATTCCCGTATCAAATTCAATGACCGGGATATCCCTGGATACGTATTCAGCAGCGCTGATAATGGCCTGCCTTGCCTTTTCATCATTTTTCAATTCATAATAAGCATGTATCCCGTCCACAACATGCTGCGTGACCACCACTGACGGCAGAAACGCTTTTTTATATTCTTTAGGAGTAGCCCAGGGGAAATTATATCCCCAGGCCATGCCGGAATATCCTCTGGAATAGTTGTTTAGCAGCCAGTCAAAGATCCATTCGGCCTTTTCCAGACAGGCCTGTCCTCCAGTCTTTCTATACAGATTGCAGTATGCCTTGAGAAAAAGACCCATGCCCTTGGGGTTGTAGTCTTTTTTGATGCCCATAAGCGGGCGGATATTTATGGGATTACGTTTCTGGAACTGAGTGGCTACTGGTGGCCCCCATTTGCTGAACCAGTGAAAAGGAACCCGGCTGTTAAGGATGTCATAGGGATCATAGCCCTGGAACTGCTGGGTTTCAACGTACTTTCTGACAAGATGCAGGGATTTTTCCAGATCGATTGAAGAATCCATTATAACCAGAACCCGCTATATCTGCTCTTCGATGAGGATTTTTCTGTTTTCAAGGATGCTCTGGTTCACCTTGAATGTAGCCAGAGTGCTGAGCCATAATTCTTCAAATGGGATAGGGGTTGTTCCACCGTCTTTTATTGCCTTTAAAAAAGCCTGAACACATGCTTTATGGCCTTTATCCTGTTTGTACTTGATCTTTTTAATTTTGTCCTCGTACAGGATAAGCTCTTTGAAATCATTAATCACGGCCACCTTTCCAGCACAAAATATTTCAAGGTATTCCTTGCTCATCTGTTTGTTGCCGTTGGAAAAATAATTGACGGAGGCAGTGCTCCCATTTTTCATTTTCAGGTTCACCACCACTGTGTTGTTCAGGTTGTCCGCATCGGATAAGGCCTCAGCCGAAACTGAAACAATGGGGCTGCCTGCCAGGTGCATGGCCAGATCTATGAAGTGGCAGGCTTCGCCGATAATCCGGCCTCCACCGATTTCTGGATCATTCACCCAGTGGTCAGCTGGCATTACGCCGGAATTGACCCGGATCAGGATGGATTTGGGCTGTTCAGGGAGAAACTTTTTTTGGAGTTCAACTACAGGCGGGGCAAAGCGGCGGTTGAACCCGACTATTAAATGTTTTTGCGTACCTTGTGCAGTCTTTTTTTCATAAAGAGATCTTATTTCGGCCAATTCAGCTTCATTCATGGCCAGGGGCTTTTCCACAAACACATTTTTGCCGTGCTCTATGGACTTTAACACGCTTTCAGCATGCAGGTTATGCCTGGTTACCACGAAAATGGTGTTTATATTTGTATCAAGAAAAAGATCATCAGCTTTTTCCGCGCAATAGCTGAACCCGCTTTTGTCCGCCACGTAGCGCGATGTATTGCCCCGGGCCGTGCTCACCCCGACAAAGTTGCAAAGTCCTTTCATGCCGGGCAGAAGTGTTCCCTGGGCAAATGAACCAGCACCCACGAATCCGACGTTGACTTCTTCAGGGGTTGAAGAAAACTCTTTAAGCCTGATGGTTTTTTGAAGATCTGCCTGTTCATCATATTGAATAAGCATTCCAGCGAAAGGTTCTTTCCTGGAAAGAATCAGATCATAGGCTTCTGGAGCATTTTCCAGGGTAAAGGTATGGGTGATCAGCTTGTCAATATTTAGCTTATTGGCAGACAAAAGATCAACAAAAGACTGCATGTTCCTGTTTTCAGTCCAGCGCACCTGGCCTATGGGGTAGTCAATGCCCTTTTCTTCATATTCAGGGTCATATCGACCCGGGCCATAAGAACAGGACATGCGCAGATCCAGCTCTTTTTTGTAATAGTTGGCCCGGCTGAAGCCGGTGGGCACTGCTCCCACCACCACCACCCTGGCCTTTTGCCTGGCAACTGATCCAGCAAACTCAACCGGATCAAGGGAGGATGATCCCGCAGTGATGATTACCGCGTCAGTGCCGTATCCCTTGCTGTGTTGCAGAACAATATCCTCAATACCGGCCTGGTTTCTAAGGTAAACCTTTTCAATCCCGGCGGCCCTGCACAGTTCCAGTTGATCGTCAGACACATCCATGCCGATTGGATGCATGCCTGAAGTTTCCAGAATAAGATAGGTGAGCTGTCCAATCAGGCCCATGCCGATTATCAGGCAGTTGGAACCCATCTGTATTTCCGCCTGGCGGATGCCCTGGATGGCAACTGCTGCGATGGTTGCAAAGGAAGCCTGCTTCAGGTCAACGTGTTTTGGAACCGGCACAGCCAGGTTGACCGGAACAGAGACAACATCAGCGTGAGGAGCTGCCCCGCAGGCAACATAGTCTCCGACCTTAAACTTGGTCACTCCCTGGCCAATAGCTATGACTTCTCCGGCGCAGCTGTAGCCAAGGGGTGATGGCGCCTCCAGCTTGTTCATGACCAGCTTATAGGTAGGTAAAAAGCCCTTGGCCTTGATCATCTCAATAACCTGGCGGACTTCCTTCTGCCTGCTTCTGGCCTTGGCTATGTATCCCTTACGGGCGTCGGTTACTGTTTTGCCTTCAGTTCCGGCGCTGATAACAGAATAGTGATTCCGAACCAGAATATGCCCAGTATTTAATGCTGGAAATGGTACTTCCAGAATTTCCATTTTTCCGGATTTGAGCTGTTGGGTGAGTTGTTTCATGTTTTTGATTGCTTTTTGATATTTATGTCTTCTAAAATTTCCTGAAAAACGTTTTTCATATTTTCTTCAAAGTGCTGCAATGTATATTTTTCTTCATATTTTTTTCTCCCAGCTTGGCCCATTTGTTGGCGAAGCTGTGGGTTTTTGATGAGGATTTCTATTTTTTCAGCCAATTGCTGGGGTGAGGATTTTTCAACAATAAATCCAGTAACTTCGTCATCTACTATCTCTGAAATTGCTCCTTCACGTGTTGAGACAACTGGCAGATTAAACTGCATGGCTTCCAGAATAACACCTGGAAAACATTCCCAACTCATCTTTGTTGGAAAAACAAAAATATCAGAGTCATGATAAATTCTGCATTTTTCATCGTTATACTTCGGACCTAAATACTGAATTTTTTCCCTTAAGCCCTTGCTTTTTAATGTATTGTTTAGTTTGTAACTGTTTAAGTCAGCTTCTGCACCAACAATGATACCCTCAAACTTAAACTTCTTATCATTGATAATTTTTAAAGCTTCTAAAAAATCCAAAATTCCCTTACTTATTATAAGATTTGATAAAAATAAAATTTTTGGGATATTATTGGATAAGAGTGCTTTTGATCCTATAAAACTAGAATCTGGAATACCATTTGAAACTACAAAAGGTTTGCCCTTATAAACATCCTCTATATCATAAGTAAGCAAAGATGAAAGACAAATGACATATTCATTACAAAAACAAAATTTATAAAATAGCTTTGATAACTTAGATTTGTTTCTAATTCCCTTCCCACGCAGGTGAAATACAATCGGAATATTGAATAGTTTCATCAAGCATACAAAGACAAAATCTCTTGCAAAGGCAAGGCCATGGGGTGAAATTTGAAAATATATGATAGCAGGTCGAAAATTCCATAACTCAATAATAAGTTTTTTTATTGTATACATAAATACAAAAAGTTTAGATAATTTCAACTTGCCCATATCAGCACGACTTTGCATATAGCTTATACAGATAGAATTGATACTGAAAGTGCTTCTTAGAATTTTGCTCTCATGTACACGCTGGTTCATAAGGGTTGCTCCAGTGGTTGGTGGGGGAGTTTTGATAAATAGTAATATTCTAGATTTTTGGAATGACATAATTTGTAACTGTTTTTACATTATAAGTAGCTATAAGTACTTGAAAATGCTTTTATAGCTTATAGGTTGAATTGCAATTAAAAATTTAATAAATTGATTTATATTTAAATTCCTTCTTTTATGTAGTTCTTTAAAAGTCTGAAAGATCATTTTTCTGTTTTGAGCCCTAAAATATAAATTATGTAGTCTTAAATAATAATCCAGTTCTGTTTTGTGTGTTATAGATAGCCTAAAGCGCTCGTTATAAAGAATTTTTCTAATTACACCAATTCTATAGCCATTATCTACTGCTTTTTTCCACAGAAAATAGTCTTGGGCTCTGTATTTACTTTCATCATATAAACCAATTTTTTTTATATGATCAGTTCTAAACATGACCATACCGTGTGCATAAGAATGCCTTCTAGCTTGTATTCTATATTTTATAACAGGCCAAAAGTGGGAAATGTAAAAATTAGTTAACACATTATCGTTAACGTCTACAATTCGTCGCCATGAAAAACATAATGATGTATGATGGTTTTTTTCA
>PWSL01000459.1 GCA_003563255.1 Desulfonatronospira sp.
GGTTCCAGGATTTTTTGCAGGGCGGACAGGGCCGGACTTTCGGCCTGTCTGGCAATAAAGGGCATGCCTTCATCGGCAGCTCTGACCATGTCCGGATCCAGAGGGATGCTTCCCAGAAAGGGCACCTGCATCTCTTGAGCCAGCCTCTGGCCGCCTCCACTGGAGAAGATGTGAGCTTCTTCCCCGCATCTGGGGCAGACAAAACCGCTCATGTTTTCCACGATGCCCAGAACAGGGTTGCCGGTCTGGCGGCAGAAGTTCACTGAACGGCGTACATCGTCCACAGCCACGTCCTGGGGGCTGGTGACTATCAGGGCGTGGGCCTCGTGACCAAGAAGCTGAACCACGGACAGGGGCTCGTCCCCGGTGCCCGGGGGGCAGTCAACAATGAGGTAGTCCAGGTCCCCCCAGTCCACGTCTTCTAAGAACTGCCTGATAAGCCCCATCTTCACCGGTCCTCTCCAGATGACTGAATCTTCCTTGCTTTGCAGCATAAATCCCAGAGACATGACCAGGAGCTGGCCGTTCCACATTGCCGGAACAAGTTTTTTGTCCCTGGCCACCGGACGGGCGTCTTCCAGGCCGAAAAGCCTGGGAATGCTCGGGCCGTGCACATCCACGTCCACAAGGCCCACCCTGTAGCCGGACAGGGAAAGTCCTGCTGCCACATTGGCAGCTACGCTGCTTTTGCCCACTCCTCCCTTGCCGGACATGATCACTATCTTGTGTTTGATCCGACTCAGGCTGTGGGCAAGCTTCTGGTCCTTTTCCTGTTCCTTTGACCTGCTCAGACAGTCTGATGCAGTGCTGCAGCTGCCGCATGTCTTATCACTCATCTCTGGTTCTCCTTGGGTAGTTTTAATGCTTTAAAATTTCTGCTGCCGATTTCCAGATGTCCTGCATGGGCCGGGTCCATTTATCAGGATGGTACTCCACAATGCTCTGGCCCTGGATCTGGGCTCTGGTGAAATCCTGATCATAGGGGAGTTTTGCAGGCGCGCCCAGGCCGTATTCCAGGCAGAACCGTTCAATTTCCACGGTAATATCCGGATTGAGGTCAGCTTTGTTGATTACTGCCAGACAGGGGATTTTGAAATGTCTGGTGAGGTCGAAAACCCGGCGCAAATCAGCAAAGGCGCTTCTGGTGGGCTCAGTAATCAGCAGGGCCATGTCCGCATTGCTCAGGGAAGCTATCACCGGGCAGCCCACACCGGGAGCGCCATCGCCCAGCACGTTCTCAGCCCCTTTTTCCTGAGCCGTCTGGTGCGACACCTTTCGGACAATGGATACCAGCTTTCCGGAGTTTTCCTGACCAATGCCCAGGCAGGCGTGGATCATAGGGCCGAACCTCGTTCTGGAACTGAACCACTGCCCGCAATGCCTGTCATGCATACTTACCGCGGATTCAGGGCAGACGTGGAGACAAAGGGCGCATCCTTCGCAATACTCTTCCATGACCAGGTAATCTTCCGAAATGGCCTGGAAACGGCAGTATGCGCGGCACAGACCGCAGCCTGTGCACAGGTCCGGGTCTATTTGAGCCTGCTGTCCGCTGATGAACTCGTGGGTCTCAAGTATTTCCGGAGCCATGATCAGATGCAGATCGCTTGCATCCACGTCGCAGTCCCCAAGCACCTGCCGGGTACCGGTTGCTGCCAGCCCGGACACCAGGCTGGTTTTGCCGGTGCCTCCCTTGCCGCTTATGACCACGATTTCCTGCATGATGCTTATTTGCCCCCGGCCTGCATTTCTTTTTGCAAGTTTTCCCACATATTCCTGTATATTTCTTTGAATTCAGGCATGGCCTCCAGAAGGGGCTCTGCCCTGGAGCAGGCCGCTGCAGCCTGTCTGCTGTAGGGGAGTCTGGCCAGTAGCGGGAGCCTTTCATGCCGTATATATTTTTCCAGTTGATCATCTCCCATTTGGTCCCGGTTGATCACCGTGCCCAATGCCAGCCCCAGCTTGCGTACAAGTTCCACTGCGATTTTGAAGTCGTGCAGCCCGAAAGGGGTGGGCTCTCCCACCAGGATGACATAATCTACGTCGCGAAGGGTTTCCATTACCGGGCATGAAGTTCCCGGGGGTGCGTCTGCAATGACAATCCCCTGGCCTGGAGTGCTTTTTAGTACACGCCTGATAAGCGGGGACGCCATGGCTTCCCCGATGCGCAGCAGGCCGCTGCAGATGTCCACGCCGAGGCCTTTGCCCCGGCGTACCAGACCTATATCCCTGGTGGTTTCATCTACAGCCTGCACAGGGCACAAAAAAGAGCAGAGTCCGCAGGCGTGGCAGAGTTCCGGGAAGACCATGACCCTTTCCGCCATCCAGATGAGGGAGTTGAAGCGGCATTCGTTTACGCATTGCAGGCACGACTCCCCCAGGCATTTTGCGTTGTCTATTTCAGGCACAGCAACGGTCTGCCTGTTCTCCCTGGACCAGGCCGCATCCAGGAAAAAGTGGGCATTGGGCTCTTCCACATCGCAGTCGGCAAGGCAGACTTCCTCCCCCTCCCGATGCAGGTAAAGGGCCAGATTCACCGCCACGGTGGTCTTCCCTGTACCCCCTTTTCCGCTGATTATGGCCAGGCGCATCAGATCCTTACCTCCCGCTTTTACCAGTGTGCGGACCTGTCAGCTTCTTCCGCCTGTTCCAGGCGACCCTTCTTGTAAGCCTGGATGGCCTCTTCAACGGTATTTTCTTTGCACAGGTAAACCGCTATGCCTCCTGCCTGGAGGGCGGAAAAGGCCTTGGGTCCGCAATGCCCGGTAATAACCGCTTCGGCTTTTCCCCGGGATACGGCCTGAGCGGCCTGGATGCCCGCTCCCTGGGCAGCGTTGAGGTTATTGTCATTGTCCAGTGCCCGGTATTCATCGCTGGCCGTGTCATAAAGGATGAAGTGAGCAGCCCTGCCGAACCTTAGATCTATCGGGTCTTTGAGGCTTTTTCCCTGTGAGGATACAGCGATAATCATCAGTTTTTCCTTATTTTTCAGCTTTGCCCGAATATTGAGGGAGGGATATAGTCGTGGGTGCCTTCCACCACTTCCACCCCGGCCTTTTGCCTGATGGCTTCAATAAGATCATCCTTTCTTTTGCAGTACTTCATTATGCAGGTACTGACGTGGATTGCGTCCACTTTTTCATTCAGGGCCTTGAGGTGCATGTTCAAAAGGGCCATGCTGCAGACCACGCGGTTTTTGTTGCCTTCGCAGCCACCGCAGTCCACTATCCCCACCAGGGAAACGTCCTGGTTTTCGTATCTTTTGAACTCGCCGTCTTTTCTGCCCAGGGCCACGAAACATTTGGCATCTCCAGGGCACAGGTTGCTGCCTCTAATCATGCTGCAGGCGATAAGAGCTATTTTTTTCATACTGGCTTCCTCCTGGTTGTTTGTGCTTCAGTCAGGCAATCCAGTGCCGGGCAGTGTGGCAGGTTTTGCCCTGCAACACCCGGCACCGGTGCTTTGCTGTTGTTTATCTTTCAAAACACCTTGGGCGTCTGCCCTGTCCACGGCCCCGGCACCTTCCGGTTCCCCGTCCGCCTCTCAGACGAAGCCTTTGTCCGTCTTGAGATAATGTTGTCAAAGCTGGTTTTTCAGGGGTAGCGGCTTCTCCGGCAGCGTCTGCTCTCATTTTGCTGCGGCAACGCCCCAGTCCTTTTCCTGTCCCCGGACCCTGTCCCATGGGTCCTGTTCCATTAAGTCCCGGCATATTCAATACCTCCTTGTCTGGGAGCTCAAAGATTACCCCCTGCTCATGGCCGCCCCGCAACTGGGACATGCCTGTTCATAGCAGGGGTTTCCCTTTACGTGTTCCACCTTGTGTCCACATTGAGGGCAGGCACAAAAGCCGCTGGTGTTCATGCCTCCACCCTGTCCACGACCTGGACCGGTTTTCCCGGCGCACCCACCTGGTTGTCCTGCCCCTTGACCTGATTTTCCTCTGCCCGGCATATGGGTCTCCTTTTTTTTGAAAGAATATTTTTCAGGGTTGAAAAAGCATTTGCGCCGTCCGGGCATGTCAAAGCGTTCCTCGTGCAGCCTGTCATCTATCAGTGCCTGGATGACTTCGTTAACCTGTCCGGATACAAAGGGCACTATAAGAATGCCGTTAGCGGCGATAAGATCACACATAGACCTGGAAATTGCTCCGCAAACCAGCATGTCTATCTTCAGCCTGACTATTTTGAGTATTTTGGCTGAAGAGTCGTTTTCGTCCAGGTATTCAGAACACCTGTTGCTGATCGTGCCCGATTCTATATCCACCACCACAATAGTGTTGGAAACATCAAAAACTGGGGCCACCCGGTCCCGCCATGTGCTTACAGCCGCTTTCATGTCCAGGGACATGCATTTAATATGCCGACTGGTTTTTTTGGTGTTGGACGGTGTAACCTATTGAAATAAATTTATTTTTTAAATAAAGGCAAGTAGATTTGCATAAATGCCTGGTCGCATCAGTGAGACTGTCGGGCAGGATCAGAGTAGCTTTTTTGCTACTGTCAGTGTGGTTTCCATGGTGTGTGCGAGGGAAGGTCAGGGGGTGTGGATGTTCAGTTTTTTCAGTTTGCGGTGCAGGGTGCTTTTATGCATGCCCAGAAGACTGGCGGCTCTGGTTTTGTTGTTGCCGGTCTGTTCCAGGGCCTTTTCAATGCTCCTGGCCTCCAGGATGTTTTTTGCGGTCTGAAAGTCCGCAGGTATTTCAGTATCCTTGAGTGTCAGTTCCGCAGGCAGGTGTTCAATGCCGATTTTGCCCCGGGAACACAGCACAAAGGCCCTTTCGATGATGTTTTCCAGTTCCCGAATATTTCCCGGCCAGTCGTATGCCATGCAAAGAGAAACGGCCTCGGGTGTAAGGCCCTGGACTTCTTTTCTCTGGAGGCGGTTGAACCTGTCTACAAAATGCTGGGACAGGTGGGGGATGTCCTCTTTTCTGTGTCTCAAGGGAGGCAGTTCTATACGCACGATATTTATGCGGTAGTACAGGTCCTGGCGAAAGAGCTTTTGCTGTACCAGTTCTTCCAGATCCTGGTTTGTGGCGGTGATGATTCTGGCACTGGATTTTTCCGGCTTTGATGATCCAAGAGGGTCATAGGTTTTTTCCTGGAGTACCCTTAACAGTTTTATCTGCAGGGCCTGGCTGACTTCTCCTATTTCATCAAGAAGCAGGGTGCCTCCGTGGGCCTGGGCGAACCGGCCGGGCCTGTCCCGTTCTGCACCAGTAAAAGCTCCGGCCTTGTATCCGAAGAGCTCGGACTCCAGCAGGGTGTCAGGCAGGGCCCCGCAGTTTACGGCCACAAAAGGAGCATCCTTGTTGGGGCCCAGGGAATGAATGGTCCTGGCTAACAGTTCCTTGCCTGTACCGGTTTCCCCGAGGAGGAGCACGGTGCTGGTGCTGGCGGCCACGGCCGGGATAATCTGCAGCACCTTCTGCATGGACGGACTGTGACTCACCATATTGCCCATGGAGAGGCCGCCCTTCAGTTCCAGGCGCAACTTCTCCACTTCGCTCAAGTCCCTGAAGGTCTCGGCACCTCCCACCAGTTCGCCCCTGGAGTTGCGAAGCATGGCAGTGGAAACGCTGATGGGGATGCGTCCGCCCTGGGAATCGATGATATAGCAGACCTTGCCGATGACGGGTTTTCCAGATTCAAGGGTGTAGCCCAGGGCGCACTGGGACTGGCACATGCTGGATCTGAGCACTTCCCAGCAGGGCCGGCCCAGGGCCTGGTCTCTGGAAATGCCGGTGATCTGCTCCGCGGCCCGGTTGAAGGAGGTGATCATCCACTCCTGGTTCACAGTAAAGACACCGTCGGATATGCTTTCCAGTATGGCCTCGGTAAAGCCTTCCCAGGGTTCATCTTTTTTTGTTTTGCCGGTCATATGTTCTGATATAACGAATTCAGGTGATGGGGCAAGTCTTTGCAGGCAGCTTGAAAGTAAGTCTTTATTGTTTTTCTGATTTTTACTGTTGAACTCTTTTGTGATCGGGGTTAATATAAGAGGTCTTATTTGATAATACTCTGAAATTCTTTACAGTCTGCTCCAGGCGGCCGTCAGGCCTTAAAAGGGAACTCCGGTGCAAGTCCGGGGCGGTCCCGCCGCTGTAAGCCCTGTAAATCTTTTTGTCGTATCGGGGTCACTATCACCGCACTTACTTTATCCAGGAGTATCTGTTTAGCGCTTTTATGGAAAGCAGGGGACAGGCACCCCCGCACTTATTTTTCTGAAGGATGTTTGAATGAGTTTTAAAAAATAAGTGCGGGGAGAGCCAGTCTCAGTGCCACATGCAAAGTGCTAAACAGATGCATCCAGGAAAAAAGTAAGTGCGGGGCTGGGAAGGCCGACAAAGGGAGGGGCGAGCCAGAAGACCTGCCTGAAGTCTTATCCATCAATTTTTCCCCTGCGAGGACAGCGGGTAAAGATCCACGGGCTCCGGTGCTTTTATCCGGCGGAGCAATATATCATGCAGGATTTAGACTATAGTGCCTGGGACATGCTCAGGGGATATGAGCCTTTCAGCCTCTGCGACTGGCCGGGACGGATAAGCGCGGTTCTTTTTTTCGGGGGCTGCAATCTGCGCTGTCCCACCTGCCACAATGCTTCTTTTGCCTGGCACCCGGAAAGTTTTCCGGTCCTGGACTGCCTGGGAGTGCTGGAGCAGGTGCAGCGCAACCGCAACTGGCTGGAAGGGCTGGTGCTGACCGGCGGTGAAGTCACCATTCTGCCAGGGTTTGATTCTTTGCTGCATGATCTGTCCAGCCTGAACATTCCCATTAAACTGGACACCAACGGACTCAGCCCGGATTGTGTGCAACTTGCTCTTGAGCATAGCTCAATAAAAATGATAGCAGTGGACATCAAGGGGCCGTGGCATATGTATCCGGGGCTTACCGGTGATCGGGCCGCTCCCGGGCAGGCCCGGGATTGTCTGGGGCAGATTCTGGAGCTTGCTGCAGATAGCCCGGAGAGGTTCATGTTCAGGATCACCCGGGTGCCTGGTTTAAGCGATTCTGACATTGAAAACGTAAAAGCCTGGCTGCCGCCCGGGTTCGAGCTCACAGTTCAGGATTACCGGCCTGCCGGCAAAGAAAGAATTGTAGCATAAACTCATTTCTGGCAACAGTGAGGTATGTATATGATGGAAACGAATACCATAGACTGGGAAGTCAACCAACTGGTCAAGTCCAGGCTGTTTCCTGACGAAAAGGCGGTGTTGCGAAGCGCCCTCAGAGCACTTTTCCAGGCACAGCCTGAAATAAGACGGCGTATGATCACAAGCGCTTATTCAAGAGGTGAAATCAGTCTGGGAAAGGCTGCAGAAATCATGGGCAGTTCCCAGGAGGAAATGAAGGATATCCTGCGTGAAGAGGGAGTAAATATCCATCTGGGCCCGGAAACAGTTGAGGGATTAATGAGAGATGCATGCCAAGCCTGATAACCGCTAACTGCTAACCTTAACTGCCAACCAATATATTCAAAAAGGAATCGATTATGCCCAAACAGATCAAGAAAAGAGACGGTTGTATGGAATCCTGGTCCACGGACCGGATTGCCCATGCCATTTTAAAGGCCCTCAAGGCCAGTGGAATCAAGGACCCTTTGCTGGCCTCCAGGCTGGCCCGCAAGGTGGAGGGCAAAC
>PWSL01000527.1 GCA_003563255.1 Desulfonatronospira sp.
GGACTGGCTCTTCCGGGACCCACTTGACCCAAAAAATGAGATATTTTAAGCACAAAATGATGCTCAAGTGGGTCCCGGAGTGCCTGTCCCCTGCTTTCCTTAAAAGCGCTAAACAGATACATTGAATATTTTTTTGTAAGCTGCGTTGCAGGGTAAATTTCAGCATATTTGAAAAAACCTGCAGGGAGAGCCAGCCTCCCTCCGGGCTGTATGCCGTGATACAGGCAAAGCGCTGAACAGATACGTAATAAGATAGTTATGGCCGGCGGCGGACCGGGGTGCCTGGGTTTTCAAATTGACATTGCATCTGTTTTACACTCAGGTTAAAGGGGTTTCTTCCAAGGCTGAAGGCCTTGAGACATCTTTAACGGCCTGGGATCAAGCACATTGTCCCTGGCCAGAGAGGAGTTATGGCATATTTTCGCAGCCTGGATAATCGTCTGGCTAAGCTGCAGGGACTTTTCAAAAAGAAAGAGCGGCTGCTCATTCTTGTCAATGCTGATCCGGACGCCCTGGCATCGGCTCTGGCCCTGAAGCGACTGTTGTACCGAAAAGTACACTCCGTGGGCATAGCGCATGTAAACCAGATTTCCAGGCCGGACAACCTGGAGATGATCAAGCTGCTGCGCATACCAGTCCAGAAGTTCAGCCCACCAATGCTGCCCCAGTACGACAAGTTCGCCCTGGTGGATTCCCAGCCGCATCATCACAAGGACTTTGAGCGCATCGATTTTTCAGTGGTTCTGGATCACCACCCCCTGGACAAACAGCACCCGGTTCAGGCGGAATACCAGGAGATTATCCCGGAGTATGGGGCCAACAGTTCCCTTCTGACGGAATACCTGTACAACATGAAGATCCGGCCGGGCAAGCTGCTGGCCACGGCCCTGGTGTACGGCATCAAGACCGATACCCGGAGCTTTGAACGTACCTTTTCAGATGTGGATATCCGGGCATTCAGGTACCTGACCAAGTTCTACGACCCTTTGCTTATGCAGAATATCATCAGGTCCGAGTTTCACAAGGAGTGGCTTAAGTACTTTTCCCTGGCATTCCGCAAGATCAAGTTCATGAGCAACGGGGCCACGGTTTTCATGGGCAAGGTGGATTCCCCGGACATCCTGGTGATCCTGGCGGATTTTTTTCTGCGGGTGCACAACATCTCCTGGGATATAATCAGTGGCATTCACGGTGATAAGCTCGTGGTCATTTTCAGGGGGGACGGTATGCGCAGGGACATGGGCAAGCTCTCCAGCAAGATGTTCAAGGATCTGGGGCCTGCCGGGGGACACAAGCAGATGGCCAGGGCCGAGATTCCCCTGGAAAAAGTAGATCAGAAACATGCCCAGCAGTTTATTCTGCAGCGACTGGCCGAAGTCAGAAGTCGCAAAAAGAAATCATTCGGTGCAGGCAATGCAGACAAATCGGCAAAAAAGCCAGGAAGGAGTCATGATCAGGGAAAAAATTGAGTATACGAGTGAGCCGGTTTTTTTGATCGATGGTAGTTCCTTCCTGTACAGGGCTTTTTATGCCTACCCGGACCTGAAGCGTTCCGACGGCTTTCCCACCAATGCCATTTTCATAGTCATGCGCATGATTTTAAAGATTATCAAGGAGGAAAGCCCGGCTTACATGGGGTTTTTTCTGGACGGGAAAGGCCCGACGTTTCGACACGAATTGTATGACCGTTACAAGGCCCAGCGTCCCGGTATTCCAGAAGGATTGTCGGTGCAGATAGAGCCCCTGCAGGAAGCGGTGCATCTCCTGGGAGTGCCGGGATATGTGTCCCAGGGCATGGAAGCCGACGACCTTATTGCAGGTTATACTGAGATTTTCAAGAGACAGCACCCGGTGGTAATAGTAGCTTCGGACAAGGACCTGAAACAGTTGCTTGATGAGCAGGTCTACCTCTGGGATCCCGGGGCAAAAAACCCCGAGCCCATGAATTCTCAGGGCTTCAAGCAGGAGATGGGTATAGAACCGGTGCAGTGGCCGGACTACCAGGCCCTGGTGGGTGACAGCTCCGACAACATCCCGGGCATTCCCGGGGTGGGACCCAAGACCGCCCTGAACTGGCTCAAGAAGTTTCCAACCCTGGAGCACCTGCAGGCCGGGCTGGATCAATTAAAACCCCGAGAGCAGGAAAAGATCAGGCAGCACCTGGATGATGTGTTTTTGTACCGCAGGCTGACCAGGCTGAAACTGGACAGCGTAGAACATGTCGGCCTGGATTCCCTCAGAACCGGGCCACTGGAAATGGAAAAACTCCTGGTTTTTCTTGACAGGTACGAGTTCAAAAGCCTCAAGGATGAATTGCCTGGCAATCAGGGAGCGGGCCGGCAGGAGAGCGGGCAAATAGAGGGCGTGGCCAGGGTGAATCAGAATAATGAAAAAATGCCCGATTGCCGGGGGCGGAAGGTGGGGATTTTTCCCGGCAGGGAACATTACCTGGTGGCCCTGGAAGATGGTGAATGGAAGTTGCCCAAGGGTTCAATCCCGGCGGATAAGTTCAGGGATTGCAAAAAATACCTGTTTTCCCTCAAAGATCTCATAAAGATGGAACCGTCCTGGATGCAGGAGCCGGTATCCGGTTTTTTCGATATTTCCCTGGGGGTGTATCTTTTAAATCCCGAAGAAAGGGATTACGGCTTTGAAAGAATATTCAGGAGCTATGCCCCGGCAACCGGGGTGCATCAGGACAACAGGGCCCTGGCGGCCCTGAAGATCGGACGCCTGGTGGAAGAAAGGCTGCAGACTGCAGGTCTCTTAAAACTCATGCAGGAACTGGAGATGCCGCTGGTCCCGGTGTTGTGCCGCATGGAGTCCTCCGGAATCGTCATTGACCTAAATGCTTTCGAGGAGTTTTTGAGCCAGGTCAGGCAAAGCCTGGAGGACCTGACTGCCAGGATATATTCCATGGCGGGTAGAAAATTCAACATTCGCTCCACGCAGCAGACAGCCCAGGTACTGTTTCAGGAACTGGGATTCAAGTCCAGGCGCAAGACCCCCAAGGGGGCTGACTCCACATCCAACGTGGTTTTGGAGTCCATGCGGGGGGATCATGCCATAGTAGACCTGATACTGCAGTACAGGACCCTGGAAAAGCTGCGCTCTACTTACCTGGAGCCCCTGCCTAAAAAGGTGGACTCCCGGGGCAGGCTGCACACAAACTTCAACCAGCTGGCCACGGCGACAGGACGCCTGTCCAGCAGCAATCCCAATCTGCAGAATATCCCCATCAAGGGCGAATTCGGGCCCAGGATGCGGGCCTGTTTTACCGCACCACAGGGCAGGCTCCTGGTGGGAGCGGACTACTCCCAGATTGAGCTGCGCATTCTGGCGCACATGTCCAGGGATCCCAATCTACTGCAGGCCTTCAGCAGCAACGAGGACATCCATCGTCGCACTGCCGGGCTTCTGTTTGACAAGGATATCGACCAGGTAAGTCAAGATGAACGTCGCAAAGCCAAAACCATCAATTTCGGGCTGTTGTACGGAATGGGGCCGCAAAAGCTCAGCCGTGAACTGGGCATCGCCATGGAAGCCGCCAAAGAGTTTATTAGAGTTTACTTCAGCAAGCTGGAAAAGGTGCGGGCCTTTTACCAGAAAATTGAAGACATGGCCCAGGAGCAGGGGTTTGTGACCACCATGGCCGGACGCAGGCGTCTTCTCCCGGATATCAACTCCAGAAACTCCAACCTGGCCCAGCAGGCAAGGCGTACCGCGGTGAACACCGTCATCCAGGGTTCGGCCGCGGATATTATCAAAAAGGCCATGCTGGCTGTGGACACTGACTCCGAACTAGGGTCCCTGGGAGCGGTCATGGTGCTGCAGGTGCATGACGAACTTCTGCTGGAGGCGGAAGCTTCTGCTGCTGAAAAGGCCGGGCAGAGGCTGGCCCGGGTCATGGCCGGGGTAGAGAGTCTGGAGGTGCCCCTGCTGGTGGAATGGGGTATCGGAAAAAATTGGGCTGATACTCATGGGTGAGTCCTGGAGCTGGAGAGTATGGGAGTTATGGTAAGAGAGAGGGGACTGGCTCTTTTTCCGCCAGATTTTTTTGAGCAATTACAGGTTTTCAACCGGCAAAACTACCTGTCCCCGGTGGCCGAGGCGATAATTAACACAGGGTTTCGCTGTAGTGTTAAAATAGAACCGGGTTTCCTGGAAAGGAAGAGTTGCAGTAGTTATGGACAGTGTTACTTATCTCACGCCTGAAACGGGCCCTTTGCCGGAAAAGGTGCGCAGGGCCATGGGGCGGAACGTGTATGGCATGTCCGGACCGGAGTTGCAGGCCGCCTGCAAAAGGATTAATGCCGGTCTGCAGCTTCTTTTGGGAACCTTGGAAAATGTTCGGATCATGCTTTGCGGGCTGGATGATGCCCGGCAGGAGGTCATGAGACGGCTGTTTGATCCCGGCAGCGTGGTGCTGGTGGTGGAGGCTGGACTTCAGGGTCTGAAGCTCTCGGATGCGGCCCAGGCCTGCGGCCTGGAGGTGGTGGCCCTGCCTATACCCTGGGAGCGGGCTGTAAAACCCGGGGAAGTGGAGAACACCCTGACACGCTGGCCGGAGATATCCGGAGTAATCATAAACCGGGTGGAGATGTCCACCGGGGCCCTGCACCCGGTTCAGGAAATTTCCGGTCTTTGCAGGTCTTTCAGGAAGAAGCTGATTGTGGATGCAACAGGTTCTCTGGCTTCCCATGCTTGCAGGCAGGAGGCCTGGGGAGCTGACTGTGTGCTGAGCGCTTCCGGTGCGGACAGTATGACTTTGCCAGGTGCTGTATTTCTGGCTCCAGGCGCCTTGTTCAGCCATGAGACCAGGGGTTGTTCTGTCCCGGATGTCCCCCCGGAGCTTTTGCTGGACGGAGGGAGGCTTTTTACCGGGAGTTTTTTTTCCAGGGAAGGGCTGCACATCCTGCCAGGCCTGGATGCGGCCCTGGGAGAGTTGACCCCGGAACTGCTGAACAGCCGTCTAAAAAAGGCAAATGCCCTGTGTGTCATGGCCAGGGCGGGAATAGAGGCCATGGGCCTGGAGATTTTGGTGCAAAGAAATTTTTCTGCCGCACTTACCTGTGTCAGGCTGAATCCCGGAATTGATGCTGAAAGGCTTTTACAAACGGCTGGAAATGATTATAAAGTAGTAATGTCCCGGGGACAAAAGCAGCTTAAGGAAAGAGTCCTGCGCATGGGTCATTCCGGAAGTACTTGCTGGAAGGATATTTTGGCCGGTCTGGCGGCACTTTACCAGGCCTACCGGAAATGTTACGGAGTATGCGGTGCCAGGGACTACCTGGAAAAGGCCTGGCAGGCCTATTGCGACCATAGCCGGGAATCAGAACGAACCGATGGAAGCGCATAATGATTAAACCAGAAAGGACAGTTATTCGTGCCTGTGGCCGATAAAAAGGAGGTTTTGCAGATGGAGGAGTATAAAGAAAACATCAAGGTCACTGACCGCAGAATAAATTACGAGGATGATGATGACACAGTAGAGGGTATTGCCGGGGAAAGCCAGGCAAAAAAGATGGAGCGCAAAAAGGCCGCGGATGACTACAAGCATGTTGCTGCTGACAGGGAAAACTCTTTTCCGCGTATGGATTTTTCTACTTTTGTGTTTTCCCTGAGCACTTCCGCCCTGGCCCATCTGGGAGAGATGCCCAACCCCGAGAACGAGGAGAAAGAAATGAACCTGCCCCTGGCCAGACAGACCATTGACCTTTTGGCTATGCTGGAGGAAAAAACCAGGGGCAACCTGACTCCGGTTGAGGAACAGCAACTGAAAGATTTTCTGTTCGAAGTCCGCATGAAATACGTGCAAAAGGCCAGGTAAAGCCGAGAGCTATATCCTGACTGGATCGAAGTTGTCTCCGGTAATGCACGTACCTCCCTGGGGGGTGACCCGGAAGGTGTTTTCTACCCCCACCATACCTTTGCCGGGGATGCCGATCTTGGGTTCCACCGCCAGAAACATGTTTTCCTGCAGGGGGTGGTCAAAACCCTTGGCCAGGGGCGGAAATTCGTCAACAGCCAGGCCTATACCGTGTCCCAGGAAGGGTACCTTATTGCCCCCGAGTCCCATGAAGCCCTCGGACATGTTTTCTTTTTCCGCCATCTCTATGGCCATGAGATAAAGTTCCGAAGGCTTGCAGCCGGGGCGCAGTCTGGAGGAAATTTCTTCCTGGATACGGATGCAGAGTTCATGGGCCTGGATGACCTGTTCCGGCGGACTCCAGCTTCGGGGTAAATAAACCTGCGTCTTGTCGGTCTGATATCCTTCCAGGGCAAACCCGCAATCCAGTGTCAGTGGTTCGTCCTCCTGCCAGACTTTGCCGGCGTAGCCCATCTGGGTAATGGCTGGATGTTCTCCGCGTAGGCCCACTGGGCCGTTGAACACGCTGGGGTAGTTGGCGCTGTCTCCGGCAGCGACGTGTCCCAGAAATATTTCCTCCCCGTAGTTCTGCATGCGCATCAGTCCCTGGTGCCCCAGTTGAAAAAAGCATTCCCAGACCTTCATACTGATGTCCCGTTCCGTCATGCCGGGGGTTATCATGCCCGGTAAAACGTGATACAGGGCTTGGTGATGTCTCTGGCCGCAAAGCAGCATCTTTTCGGCCTCCCAGGGAGTCTTGACCATGCGGGTCAGGGCCAGGGCCTGGTCCACTGAGGCAAATAGCGGACCGGAGAGCCTCTTTTGCAGGCTTTCGGCCAGGGCCCAGGGCAGGCCCATTTTCTCAGCCCCGACCCTGTCGGGGACACTGAGACCGAAATCGGACAGGAGGTCCGGGAGCTGGCCGAATGACCTGAAGGCCACTACCCGCTCCAACGGGGATTCCAGGCTGAACCTTTGCAGTCCCTTGCGGCACAGGAAGACAGGCTCACCCTGCATGGGGATCCAGAGCAGGCCGTTTCCGAAAGACCCGGTGAAATAATAGATGTTGAGGCGGGAAAAAATCATGACAGCCCCGCAATCCAGGCCGCCGGCAATGATGTTGTTTTTAAAGGCCTTGACCCTGGACTGCATTTCCTCCAGGGGCAGCTTTTCCAGACTTTCAAACATAAAAACTCCTTATGTATCTGTTTAGCGCTTTGCATGCGGCAGGGATACCTGCCCGGAGGCATACAGCCCGGAGCGTAAAATGGCTGAGCTCCCGGCAGCAAAAGAGCCAGTCCCCTTCGAGTTCAAATAAAGTGTCCCGGTAATCACCAACCCTGAGTTTCCAATAACCTTTCAGGGTTTTCCTCAAAGGAAGACCGTACTCGTGGGGAGTTGCCAATAATTTTTCCTCAATGGTCTTCCTGATCCCTGATTTGATATCAGAGCATAAGCGGGGCAAGTCCTCGGACTTCACAGCTGGATGGTATTTAACCCCATACTTGTTCATGGCTTAAGGCAGTATCCGGATTGAATGTCTGTTCTCTTTGCTCAGCCAGAGCTGTCAAGGCGACATCCTCCCTTAGCTCCATGGCTTCTTTTACCAGATCCCGGATAGCCATTGATTTTGATATACCTTCCTGCTTTGCAAGATCGCTTACGGCTGAATACAGTCCACTTTCCAGGACAACATTTATTCTGGGATTTTTTGTCGGCATAATTTCTCTCCTTGGAA
>PWSL01000450.1 GCA_003563255.1 Desulfonatronospira sp.
AGGAGTCCAGTATGAGCTGCAGCTTATCCAGTCAGCAGATTGAAGGCGTGACAGCCTTTCACGGCCACTGGTGCCCGGGACTGGCCATCACCTGCACGAGCGGTACAGGAGGTACAGACCTCAGACCGGGAGCAGTCAATCACCATTGAGGAGCCCCCTGAATGGTTGCCCCTCACCTGCTTGAGATTGCGATAAAAAACATATGGACAACGTCAACCACGCGAAGCGCGTGGGAGGTGAGCGCCGGGCTGTCATCATGCAACATGCAAAGCGCTGAACAGATACCAACCATCAACGATTGATGGCAGCCTACCGCCTGGGTGGCTGTCCGATTTTTGAGTAGTACTCTTTCAGATCTTTGCGGACAAATTTCCGAACCCGTTCCAGGCTTCCCCTGGTCTGCAGAAGGTGTTGTCTGATGGTGCGGCCGGTGATGAGTGCAATAACGTGTCCCTTGACCTTGCTCCAGAGGCTTTTGCGGTAGTCGGTGTCAAGGTTTACCAGCCTTTCGGGGGATCTGGAGGCCTGCTGCATCAAGGCTTTGAAGCGCACCCTGGCAAAAAAGAACCATCCCAGTACAAAGGTCAGCAAGGCACCGGTTAAAGGCAGCATTACTTCCAGGGAGAACAGGGAAATACCGCCGATACCAGAGATTATTCCATGCTCCTGCAGGGGCTGGTAGCCCTTCAACAGGATAAAGCCAAGGACAAAAACGGCCAGGGCCGCCACGGATGTCCATTTGAGAGTGTTGGACAGCAACTTTCCGGCCCTGGAGGAGAAGCTGTGCAGGGCTTCACAGACCAGTTCCAGCTCTCCTGTTTTACGGTCCACATTTTCCAGGATGTGGTTGATGCGCATGTGGTGAGCGCTGCCGATTTTGTCCCTTAGCTCCAGACGTTCCTGCGGCCATTCCTGGTTGGACTGATCCAGCCTGGCTTCCCTGGGGGAGTATGTGAGAAATATATGGGGCATATCCTTTCTGCCGGTCATCTGGGAGATGTTCCAGCAAAGAGCGCCATAAGAACGGACGAGGTCACTCAGGTTGTCGCACTCGTCTATCCGGCTCAGGACATAAACCACCCGGTCTTCCCCGGTCTTCCCCGGCAGCACGTTTCTGATGGCGCTGAAATTTTCCTTGATGGTTCCGGCCTTGTGCGGGTCGAACATGAGCACGATCATATCAGCCATGGCAGCCAGATCACCAATGACGTCCAGGTACCTGTAGCCCCGGTCACGTTCCGCGGTGGAGTCGATCATGCCGGGGGTGTCTATGATGGCAGCGTTTTCAAGCAGGGGGGAGGCTACATTTTTCAGGCATAGATGAGAGATGAGGTTCTCACCGAATGCCTTGAGCCCGGCAAAAGGGTACCTGGGATCGTTTACCAGGGTGGAGCCGGGTATTTCCACTGGGACATTTTCTCCCTCGTTGCAAAGAATTGTAAAAGAATCATCAGTTGGGGCCTGGCCTGTGCGCTGCACATCAAAACCCAATAGTTCGTTTATCAGGGTCGACTTACCAGAGGAGTAGCTGCCGATCACCAGGACCAGGGGCTTCCATTTCATAGTCGAGTTTAACCATTCCACGTCCATTTCGTACTTGTTGAAAATAGGAGCCAGGGTTTTTCTGACCTGTTCCTGAATTTCTTTTTGGAATTCTTTGTCATCCATGGCTGATATCCTGTTTTTTTGAAACCGCCTGCATTACCGGCAGTCATAAAGGTTAAACCATATAAGGCGGACTGTGTCCGCAACCCAAGAGAAGAGTTGCTCTTGTCCGCAGTCCGTAGTCTTTATTTTTTTTCAAAATTAACACTACAGCGAAACTGCTAAAAAATATAAAAACTGTCTCAATTGAGGACAGGCATCCCTGCACTTGGTAAACAAAAACCTTGCCAGAGAACTTTTGACTGTCAAGATTGACGGAATATTATAAAATAAGTGCGGGGAGAGCCAGGTCTCCGGAGGTTAATATTTAGTTTCGCTGTAGTGACAATCAGTCGGGTATAATTTCGAAAAGGTAGCTCTTCTCCAGGTCCAGGTATTTGCAGGCCAGTTCCTGTACATCTTCTGGAGAGACCTGTTTTGCCAGCTTTATCAGTTCCTTGCGAAAATTCAGATCCAGGCCCTGGGCCAGCAGGGAAGAGGCCTCCCGGGAGCGGCTGGAAAGGGTCTGCCTGCCACGGTGGTATTCACCGAAGAGCATGTTTGCTGCGCGCTCTACCCCGGCTTCGTCCAAAGGAGTCTTTTTTAGTTCATCCACCACGTATTCAAAGCCTTCCAGGGCCTCCCGGGTTCTGTCTGCAAAGGTGCCTATGTAGAGAGCTATAAAACCGGCTTCGGGGGTCTGCCATAGCATGGAGGTTACAGAATAAGCCAGTCCCTGCCTGTCGCGCAGTTCGCGGAAAAGCATTCCACCCTGGCCTGAGAGAACCCGGTTGAGCACCTTTAGCCCGGGCGTATCCTGGTGGGTCTTGCCCACCACAGGGTAAATCCTCAACAGGTGAGCCTGGGTGCGGTCTTTTAAACGGGCCTGTCGCTGTTTTTCCTGTCCCCACTGCGGGGCTTGCGGCGAAGGCGCCCCGGCCGGCCGGATGTCCTGGAGATTTCGTACAAATCCGTCCAGTTCCTGCATGTTCACCTGTCCGCTGATGGCTATGACAAAGGGGGTCTGTATCTGCATCTCCCAGAAGGTCCGGACATCTTCAGGAGTTACCTGCTGCAGGTAATCCTTCTTTCCCAGATGCAGCCGACCGTACTCTCCGGATTCAAAGATAAAAGGAAACAGGTGCCTGAAAGCATACCCCAGGGGCTGGTCTTCCTGCTCCCGGATAGAGGCCAGCTGGTCGTCCACGGCTCTTTGAAGCTCTTCCGGGGAAAATGCCGGTCGGGTAACGACCTCCTGGATGAGTTCGAACACCTCCCGGCTGTAGCGTGTCGGGAAGCGTGCGCTGATGCTTACGCTCTGCCTGCCTGCAAACGCCCCGAGGCTTGCTCCTCTGTTTTTGAGAAAGTTCTGGATCTCAGAAAATGATCTGTCCCGGGTCTGCCGGGTGAGAGCGGAAGCGCTGAGCTGTGGCAGTCCCTGCTGCTCGCAGGGTATGAGCATGTCGCTTCCGGGCCAGGTAATACGCAGGGCGCTGTAGGGCAGATGTTCGTCAGGCATTACCACCAGCTTTCGACCTTGCCCCAGATCTCTGATTACCGGCTGGGACGGCTGTCTGCTCTCTCTGGCAGCTTCACGTTCAGGCTGGGCTTCAGTCAGCTGATCTCTGAGGCTGAAGGCGTCTTCGCCGGCAGGGGCCTGTTCCGGCAAAAGCATGGATGCAAAAGCTCCATCCAGGTCCAGGAACTTTTCCATGGCGGACTGCAGGTCTTTTCGTGTTATTGTCTGCAGTTCCTGCAGGGATTTGTCCGTGGCCATGGCATCGTTTTTCATCAACAGATCAAAACCGAGTCCAGAAGCCTTGCCGCTCAGGGTTTCCCTGGACCTGTAAATTCTTTCTTCCATTGAAATCCTGGCCCGTTCCAGGTCCTGATCAGTAAAGGCCGAGATGTCCAGTCCGGCCAGGGTCCGGGTGAATTTTTCCCAGAAAGGTTCCAGGTTGTCCGGGTCCAGACGTACGTAAAAGTAGAGAATACCGACACGATCCAGGGACATGGAACTGGCGGAGATGTCGTCCACCAGGGCGGCCTCATACTTGAACTTGCGATACAACAGGGATGTTGTGTCTCCTCCCAGGAGGTGGGCCAGCACATCCAGGGCAGTGTTCCAGGGCGAGCCGATCTCTGGTACGGGAAGTCCCACCGCCAGGTAGGCCTTTTGCCAGGGACCGTGCATAACTTGCACCGGGTTCTGCCGACATGAGTCAATCTCCAGATTCGGCAGTGCCTGCAGGGTGCCCCGGTTCTCGGCTGGACCGAAAATTTGCCGGGTGGTATCCAGGACATCCGCCGGGTCAACATCGCCGCTTACCGCAAGCACCATGGAACGGGGCTGATAGTGTCGTTGCTGGTATTTGCGCATGTCTCCGGGGGTCATGTCCTGAACTGTTTCAGCATGGCCCAGGATAGGATGGGCGTAAGGAGTGCCGTGCCAGATCCTGGACTGCAGGCTGCTGAACACCCGGCTGCCGGGATTGTCCATGGACCTATGGATCTCTGCCAGGACCACCTTTTTTTCCATGTCAAATTCGTCCCGGGGAAGTGAGGCCTCCAGGACCATGTCCTGCAGGATGTCCAGGCCCAGGTGCAGCCTGTCAGCGGGCAGGTCAAGGGTGTAGACGGTGTAGTCAAAACTGGTGCCGGCGTTGATGCTGCCTCCGGCTTGTTCCACCTGGCGGGCCACCTCTCCGGCTTTCCTGGTGTCGCTGCCCTTGAAGGCCATGTGCTCCAGGAAGTGGCTCATGCCTTCCTGCCCCGGCTTTTCCAGGGAGGAACCGGCCCGGACGTAAAGGCGCATAGAAACCAGGGGGAATCGATTGTCCTGATCCACAACAATGCGCATACCGTTTTCAAGGGTGTAAATATCGTGTGCTTGTGCCATGGAGTATCCGGTGCAGATTATAGAAAGCAAAAAAACAAGACATGAAATTTTTCCGGCCATGTTATTTCCTGCTGTAGCTGTTTTTGAGTTTCTCCAGGTAGGAGGAGTCAAAGGCCGGGATGAGAAGTTCTCTTTCCACCTGGTCCGGGTCCGGGGAATAAAGACGGATCAGGTTTAAGAGATGATAAAAACTCTCTTCGTCCATCTCGACAAAATCCACGGCTGTTCCGCGGTTCGGAGTAGAAGAGACAACAACCCCCCTGATGCCGATTTCCAGACCGGAACTCAGGTGCAGAACCAGATCGCAGGGCTCGTTCAAGGCAAAATCAGGGTGGTATTCTGCCAGAAGTCCCTTGAGGCTCAGGTTTATGGTTTTTAGAAGTTGCTGTACGTGATTCTGCAGAATGCTCACCGAGATTTTCAGATCGACCCTGCTTCTTTTTCTCATGTCCTGGTCTGGCATAACCGCTCCTGTTCTGGTTGTGAGGATTGTTTGAGTTTTCGTGGTGCAGCATAGTAACCTGAATCCTTGAAAACAGGTTCCGGAACTTGTCAAAATGGCCGCAAAGACTCACTCCAAGGCAGACTAAATCAAAATCCCGGCATTGCTTGATCAAACATACTGCAGGGCATTCCACTTTTGGGACAAGTGGGTTCCGGAAGAGCCAGTCCCCCTCCGGGCTGTATGCCTCCGGGCAGGAAGCCGTGCCACATGCAAAGCGCTAAACAGATACTCGCAGGTTAAGGTTGTATCCAGGGCGAGAAACATGGTTGCAAAATGTGCTGAATTTCTGTAGAAATGATCAGCTTCAACATAAGCAAGCTTACTATGCATAGCTCTGACTGGCAAGGCAGAACATTACTTTTATCATGGTATCTGCTCAGCGCTTTTAAGAAAAGCAGGGGACAGGCACTCCAGCTTTTTTTCTGATGTAGCACTACAGCGACACTTTATTTCAGCTTCAAGGGGACTGGCTCTTTTGCCGCCGGATAGTCCGGCCGTTTTACGGTTTGAGGTCGGCAAAAGTGCCTGTCCCCGATGGCCGAGGCGATAATTTATACAAAGTGTCGCTAGTGGTAGAAATCATCATTAAAAAATAGTATCTGAGCCGGGCTGCAAGGCGCTGAAGAGGTACTTTCGAGGGGAAGTCTTATGGATCCATCCGCTTTGATACCCGTGTCGGACACCATACCCACTCAATGGGGCTGGTTTTATTTTTTCCTGCTGCTCACCTTCATCATGCACCTGCTCCTGATGAACGCCATGCTGGGCATGGGAATAATGGCTCTGGTCAAGCACCTCAAAAGCGGCAACAAGCATTGCCCGGTGTGCAAAGACATCTCCCTGAAACTGCCTTATACTATAGCCTTTACCATCAATTTCGGGGTGGCTCCTTTTCTTTTTCTTCAGGTACTATACTCCCAGTTCATCTATACCAGTTCTGTACTGATGGGCATGTACTGGCTACCGGTAATCGCCCTGCTTCTTATCTTTTACTATAGCGCATATATTTATGATTTCAAGTATGACTCCCTGCCGGGACTGAAGCTCTTCTGTCTGGCGGTGACCGTGATTTTCGGCCTGGTCATCGCCTTTTTGTTCACAAACAACATGACCCTTATGCTCAATCCTGAAAAATGGAGCGCTTATTTTGAAAACCGCTCCGGAACATTACTGAACCTGGGCGACCCGACCCTTATCCCGCGCTACCTGCACTTTGTTCTGGCCTCTGTAGCAGTGGGTGGACTGACAACTGCCGTTATCTGGAGGTTTAAAAAGGATCCCAGGGCTACGGAGTACATCCGGAACGGCCTGGCCTGGTTTTCCTATGCCACTCTGGCCCAGATCCCAGTGGGCCTCTGGTTTCTCATAAGCCTGCCTACGGATATCATGCTGTTATTCATGGGGGGGGAACTGCTGAATACCATCCTGTTTATCACAGCCCTGGGCGGAGTAACCCTGAGTCTGGTTTTCGGGTTCAAGGGCATGCTCTGGCCCACCACTGCAGCCCTTGTGGGGACTGTGGTGCTCATGGTGCTGGTGCGGGATCTGGTGCGGCAGGCTTACCTGGCACCATATTTTCATCCCAGGGACCTTGAGGTTGTTCCCCAGTACTCGCCCCTGTACTTCTTTATCATTTTCCTGGTAGTTGGGCTGGCAGTGGTCTTTTACATGCTCAAACTGGCTTTTGAGGCGAAAAGAGAAGTTTAGCCCATGCTGTCTGTTCAGCATTTTTGTTGTGTCCTATAAAATTGGGAGGCCTTGATGAATTACCCGGTATGGGAACTTTTCGCCTTCAGCGGGGGGTTCTGGATAGCGATTATTGCCATAGTGCACGTATTCGTGGCCCATTTTGCCATAGGCGGCGGGCTTTTCCTGGTACTGACCGAGATGAAGGGCTACCGCGAAAACAATCCCGGCATTCTGGAGTATACCAAAAAACACGCCAAGTTCTTCCTGCTCCTGACCCTTGTATTCGGCGCGGTCACCGGGGTGGGCATCTGGTTCGCCATTTCCCTGGTTAGTCCCGGGGCCACGTCAATGCTCATTCATACCTTTGTCTATTTCTGGGCCATTGAATGGGTCTTTTTCATGGCCGAGATCATCGCCATCTTTGTCTATTACTATACCTTCGGGTCCATGGAACGTAGAAAACACCTTCTCATGGGCTGGTTGTACTTCATATTCGCCTGGCTGTCCCTGTTTGTTATCAACGGGATCATCGCCTTCATGCTCTCACCGGGACAGTGGCTGGAAACGGGCAATGTCTGGCATGCTTTCTTCAACCCAACCTTCTGGCCGGCCCTGTTCTTCCGGACATTTATCGCAATTATGCTGGCCGGGCTTTACGGTTTTGTGACCGCCTCCTGGATCCGGGACGCGGAACTAAGGGAACAGATGATCCGCTACTGCGCCAAGTGGCTGCTGGCACCATTTGTTTTCATGCTTATCAGCGGATGGTGGTACCTGCAATCCGTACCAGACGGGGCCCAGGCCATGATTCTGGGGCGCTCCCCTGAGATCGTCCCTTTTTTCCAGGCCTTTATAGTTCTGTCCGTAGTCATTGTCATAGGCGGGCTTCTCATCTCAATACGCATGCCCGGTGGCGTTAAAAGGCCCGTGACCATCTTTTTTCTAATGATAGGACTTTTATACATGGGCAGTTTTGAATGGATCCGGGAGGCCGGTCGCCGCCCGCATGTCATTTATGAACATATGTACTCCAGCTCCATCCCGGTGGAAATGGAGCAGGAAATCAACGAAAAAGGCATGCTCCAGATGGCCAGGTGGGTCAAGCATGACCGGGTTACACCTGAAAACATGGTAGAAGCAGGGCGGGATCTGTACAACATCCAGTGCTCCCCGTGCCACTCCCAGGACGGGTTTATGAACGACATCATTCCCGTCACTGAAAAGTTCGGACTCTTCGGCATGGATGCCATGCTGGACGGTATGGGGCATTTATACGATTATATGCCCAGATTTATGGGTACCCGTGATGAGCGCAAGGCACTGGCGGCTTACATTGTCCAGGGAATACACGGCAAAGATCTGCAGGTAGACAGAGAGGTGGAAGTCCCGGAACTTGATTTCGAGATTCCCCCCTTTGATGCTGATGAAGACGAGTACGTGCTGCTGGCCTGGAACACCCTGGGGCTTAAGTGTATAACGGACTGTGACGACTACTGGTCCATGCTGCCCCCGGGCAACACCCTCTATGCCCAGCTTGTGCGCCGGGATTTCATGCCGGAGATAGTGACCCGGGGAGTTGAGATTACCTTTCGTCCGGAGGAGGGTTTTGAAAACCCGGCAGATCACGTGAGCTACTGGGACAATTCCAAGTCCCTGGCCGGCAGGGAGCTTCCCGAAAACATCAGCGCCAAGGGCCTGGGCATGCAGGGCAAGATGTCCCTGAACGAAGACCTGTGGACCTTTGTGGCCGATGGTATCCCAGTGGTTCCCTACAACGATGACGGCAGTATAAATCCCTATCCGTTTTTCTACATCGAGGCCTGGGATAAGGCCAGCGGGGAGCTTCTGGCCGAGACCAAGGTGGTTGCACCGGTTTCTGCCGAAATGGGTTGCAACAACTGCCACGGAGGCGAATGGAGGGTGGACGGCAAAATGGGTATCGCGTCCCAAACTGCCTCGGACGTGCTCAAGACCCATGACAGAAGACACGATACAGAGCTGATGCCCAGGGCTGAAGCCGGGGAGCCGGTACTCTGTCAGAGCTGCCATGCAGACCCCCTGCTCAACGCGCCCGGTGAACCTGATATTCTCAATCTGCCGGCAGCTCTGCATGGTTTTCACGTCCACTATCTGTCTGACCGTGAAGGTGCGGAGGCCTGTAATGCCTGTCATCCCAGTGATCCGGCGCTATACACGGACTGCAAGCGCGGGGTGCATGCAACCAGGGTGGATCTGAACTGCACTTCGTGCCACGGTACTCTGGAAGATCACGCCCTGACTCTGTTGAAAGGTGAGTACGAGGCCGGCAAGACCCGGCAGGCTGAGCGGCATATGAGCCTTATTGAGCCAAGGCTGGTGGCTTCACTGGATGAGATCAACCCCAGGATACCCTGGGAGCAGCAGCCGGACTGCCTTACTTGTCACCAGGATTTCCAGCAGCCTGAAAGCCACGAAGTGTCAGCCTTCAACGTCTGGAATGAGGAAGTAGGCGAACTTTACCGTCTGCGCACGGACTACATGGGGCTCATGTGTCAGTCCTGTCACGGTGCCACCCATGCCGAGTACCCGGCTGAGAACAAGTTCGGCCGGGACAGGGACAATATCCAGCCCCTGCAGTACCAGGGAGAGCCCTATGCCATCGGGGCCAACAATAATTGTTCTGTATGCCATACCATGGAGATGGACTACGAGGCCCACCATCCCAATATGTTGAGCGGGACCAGGAATCGTTAGCGGCAAAAGTGCCAGTCCCCAGTCCCCAGTCCCCATCGGTGCTGTATGCCTCCTGGGTAACCATTCAGGGGGCAGGTACCGGCCAGGGGGACAGTCCCCGCGACACTTTTCCTGCACAAAGACAAAAAATACAGACGCGAAATTATCACTACAGCGAAACTTATTATTGACCTCCAGGGACTGGCTCTTTTGCCGCCATGATTGTTGAGCAGTTGACAGTTTTCCATCGAAAAAAGTGCCTGTCCCCAATTGATATATTATATTTGTCTTATTGTTCCCACGCTCTGCGTGGGAACATTCCCTGGACGCTCCGCGTCCACAATGACCGCAGGAGCGTGGGAGCGATAAACCCCCAGATTATGCAGGCATTATGTAACACTTATTTTATGACATACCCAAAGCCCTGAACTGATACATCGCTGTAGTGTTCGGCAACGACAATCAATATGGATATACGTCTGGACCGAAAAGAAGCCAGCACTGCCCTGGTTTTCGGGATGATTTTCATTCTTCTGGGAGCAGGGGTGTTTTTTCTGACCTGGCAGAATCTGCGTCAGCAGCAGTAACAGGTCCGTGAGCACATGGCCCTGAGCGCCCAGTCCATAGGACGGGGCATCGAGACCAACCTTTACCGGGGAGCCATGCGCGGTATGGGCGGCAGGAGATGGGTTGACGAGCAGGATTTTATCCCGGTGGCCGAAGACCTGCTGAAAGAGTTCATACAGGACGGGGATGTGCTTTACGTAGGTATGTTCGGTCCGGATGGACAGGAGCTTTTTACCAGCCGTAATATCCTGCCGGTGGATTTCGTACCAGGCCCGGAAATGCTGGACAAGGCATCCCGCCAGGTCTGGAACGCTGAAATCAGCCTGGAAAACCAGCCTGTTTTTTTTCAGGGCTTTCCTTCCAGGCGGATGGGGCACAGGTTGGGCAGAATGCTTCCTGGGGAGGATGCAGAGGCCGGTTCCGGAACTATGTTTATCGCCCTGGACATGTCCGGGCACCTGGAGGCCTACAGCGGATATAAAAGAACCATCATGGTTCAGGCGGTATTTACCCTGGCTGCCGTCTTCATGATGGGCCTGCTGGCCTGGGCTTACCTGCGCAAGAAAGACCAGGGCCGGCGGTTTGTGCGCCTGAGCAGTTTTCATTCCAGGCTGCTGGACAACATGCCCGATGGTCTTTTAAGCGTCAACAGGGACCTGGAGATTACAGCGGCCAACCCTGCGGCACAGGAACTGCTGGGGCAGGGCCGGGACATGCTGGGGCGAAAGATCACCGGGCTTCTTCCTCTGGGAATCGACCTGGATGGCGGTTCCGGCTGGGATCAGGTGGAGCTTGGCAGTAAAACCCTGGAGGTCCTGATTCTGCCCATCAGAGAGGAGAAGGAATTTCTCCTGCTGCTGCGGGACAGGACCAGGATGCGGGAACTGGAAAACAGCCTGGAGCATACCAGGCGTCTGGCTGCAGTGGGCAGGTTTGCAGCCGGGCTGGCACACGAGATCCGCAATCCCTTGAGTTCTCTAAAGGGATTTGCCCAGTATTTCCAGCAGAAATTCAGCCGGGATGATCCAGCCTTTACTTATGCCCGGACCATGGTTGCTGAAGCCGATCGCCTGAACCGGGTTATTAATGACCTGATGTACCTTGCAAGGCCCAGATCTCTGGAACCGGTCCAGGTGGAACTGACCGCACTGTTTGATGAGGTGGGGGTTTTGCTGGAAATGGATCTTGCCTCCAGGGGAGTGCGCCTGAAGCTTGAGCCCACAGAGATAGAGGTCAGGGCGGACCGGGATCTTCTGAAGCAGGCGGTCTTAAACCTGGTCTTAAACAGCCTGCAGGCATCGGAGCAGGGCAAAACGATCCGGCTTGGTGCAGGCATGGAAGACGGCCGGGTCCGCATTGATGTTGTGGACCAGGGGTGCGGCATGAATGCCGAAATCCAGGAAAAGGCCCAGGAGCCGTTTTTTTCGGCACGGGAGCACGGAAGCGGCCTGGGCCTGTCCATCGTGCACCGCATAGTGCAGGATCACCAGGGAGATATGACAATAAGCTCCTTTCCTGGAGAGGGTACCAGGGTTACTCTCTGGTTTCCAGGGGGTACTGACAAGATGATACAGGGGTTGCGCCGGTATGACTGACAAGCCGAAACTGCTGGTGGTGGATGACGAGGCCGGGCACAGGATGATGATCAAGGCCGTGATGCAGGACCAGGGGTTTGAAATTCTGGAAGCCGTCAACGGCATGCAATGTCTGGAAATCCTCGACAGCCGGGGCGCTGACGTGGTTCTTCTGGATATCAAGATGCCCGGAATTGACGGGATGCAGGTTTTGGAGCAAATAAACAGAAGGCATCCAGGGGTGCAGGTGGTTATGCTCACGGCCTTTGGAAGCGTAGGCTCAGCCGTGGATGCCATGAAACAGGGTGCTTTCGATTACCTGACCAAGCCTGCCGATATTGAAGAGCTGAAATCGGTTATGGTTATGGCCCTGGATTATTCCAGACTGGTCCGCGAAAGCGCCCCTCCCGGCAAATCCCTGCCCGGCCTGCAGGAAAAGGCCCGCATAATCGGACAGAGTATTGCCATGCAAAGGGTCATGGACCTGGTGGAGCAGGTGGGACCCAGCGAGGCCAATGTCCTGTTACTGGGTGAGTCGGGAACCGGCAAAGAACTTGTGGCCAGAGCCCTGCATCAGGCAGGTTCCAGAAGTCAGGGTCCCATGGTAAGCATCAATTGTGCGGCCCTGCCACGGGAACTTCTGGAAAGCGAACTGTTCGGCTATCAAAAAGGCGCATTCACCGGAGCGGTCAAGGACAAACCAGGCAAGTTCCAGCTGGCTCACAAAGGCACCTTGTTTCTGGACGAGATAGGCGAATTTCCCCTGCAGCTGCAGGCCAAGCTTTTGCGGGCATTGCAGGAGAAAATGGTTCAGCCCCTGGGCAGTTCCCATGAGATTGCTGTGGATGTACGCTTTGTCGCCGCTACCAACAAAGATCTCCTTAGGGAGGTCAGGGCCGGGAATTTCAGGCAGGACCTGTATTATCGTCTGAGCGTGGTGGAGATAGAAGTCCCCCCCCTGCGGGAGCGTATGGATGATCTGACCTTTCTGGTGAATCATTTTGTGGAGATCCTCGGCCGCAAAAACCGCAAACAGGTTCGAGGGATAAACAGCAATTTCCTGCAGGCCCTTAAGAGGTATCACTGGCCCGGCAATGTCCGGGAGCTGGAAAACGTGGTGGAGCGGGCCATCATACTATGCAGAAGCGATGTCCTGGATGTCGGCGACCTGCCGGAAAGCATAGCCCTGGCAGGGGGTTCCACCCAGGCGGAACAAAAGTCACCCCATGGTGAGGGGTTGCAGGATGCAGAAAAGAAGGCACTGGAACAGATGCTCAAGACTCACAACGGGCACCGGGAAAATACCGCCCGGGCACTGGGCATCAGCAGGCGCACCCTGCAGTATAAGCTAAAAAAGTATGGGCTGACCAGGAAGGCTTGAGAAGGCCGGGAAGACTAGAGTTTCTGGAGATCGGTCGTTTTTTGCAGCCAGTCGGTGAGTTCTTCTGATGGCAAGGGTTTTAAAATAAAAAACCCTTGAGCCAAGTCACAGCCAAGATTTTCGAGCATTTCCAGGCTTTTTTGGTTTTCCACTCCCTCGGCAACCACCTTTAGATCAAGGTTGTGTCCCAGATCTATGATGGATTTGACAATTTTGCGGTTGTTGTCGTTTTTGTCCATATCCATGACAAAGCTGCGGTCTATCTTGAGAATCTTGACCGGCAGATCCCGCAGATAGGCCATGGATGAATGGCCCGTACCGAAGTCGTCGATGCTCATGGGTATGCCCATGTCATTAAGTTTGTTAAGAGTTCTCAACCCCTTGTTCGGGGCGGTCATAAAGGCGCTCTCGGTTATCTCCAGTTCCAGGCTGGAAGGTGCCAGGTTATATTCTTCAATGGCGGAAGCAATCTGGTCGGGCAGCTTGTTGTCCTGGATATCTCGTACAGAGAGATTGATGCTTACTGGAATATTGATGCCCAGGGCCATCCAGTGCCGGATCTGCCGGGTGCTCATGCGGATAACCCTGGAACTCAGTTCCCGGATTAGACCGCCCTGCTCAGCAAGAGGTATGAAATCTCCTGGAGGGATAAACCCTCTGGTAGGGTGATGCCAGCGGATAAGGGCCTCCAAACCGCAAACCTTTTTTGAGGCCAGGTCTATCTTGGGCTGAAAGTAGAGGGTCATCTGGTCCTTGTCCAGACCCTTTTTAAGTTCAGACATGAGGTTCAGACGGTTGATGCCGGAAGATTCAAACTTGGGGTCGTAGACTGCATACCCGGTTTTCATTCGCTTGGCGGCATACATTGCCATATCCGCCCGGCTGAGGATCTGGCCCAGGTTTTTGCCATGTTCAGGGAATATGGCTATTCCTATGCTTACGTCCAGAAGAAGGCTCTGTCCCTGCAGTTCAAAGGGCCGGGTCATGGCCTGAATCATCCGGCCGGCCATTTTAACCGCATCGTCTTTGACGCATGTGCCCGTAACGACCATTGCGAATTCGTCTCCTCCTACTCTGCCCAGTGTACTCCCTTCTCCTGTAAGTTCCTGCAGGCGTTTCCCCGTTTGAACCAGAAGTCTGTCTCCAGCTTTATGTCCCAGACTTTCGTTTACTTCCTTGAACATATCCAGGTCCATGAGGATGAAAGCAGCCTGGCAGGCTTCATTGGTATTAAGACACCAGCGGATCTGTTTTTCAAGACTTTTAAAGACCATATCCCGGTTGGGCAGCAGGGTGAGGCGGTCGTAGCTGGCCTGGTTTTCAAGTTCCCTGGTCCTTTCCTGAACGATTTTTTTCAAATTGATATTGCTCTCTCTGAAAAGTTTGTAAAGCTCATAACTTTCCAGGGCGTTGGCGCTGCTGGACAAAAGGATAGTCAAAAGCCCCCAGGACACATCCGGAACGGCATAGGCCTCTGAACCTATGAGCCCTACGAACATGCCCCGGGTTCGGGTATTTGTGGAAAGAACGTGCAGGACCAGACTATTGTCCTTGTCTGAAGCAGCAAGCATAACCGGTCTTTTTTCCCGCATGGCCCAGGGGAAGAAATACTGGTCGATCAGCCTGCGGGTTTCCTGATCAAGAAAATCATGATATTTTGCCGGAGTAAGGTAGGCAGGGTAAAAATCGTTATCCTGTTCATCCACAAGATAAATGCCCATGGCCTTGAAATCGATAAGCCTGGAAATGCGGTTGCAGATTTCATCCAGTATCAGGGATGGGCTCTCCAGGGTGCTTATGCGGGGCTGAAAATCAATGAGGCTGGCTGCTAGCTCAAGTGCATCCAGGGTGAAGCGGTTTATTTCCTGCTGGTGAGAAAGCCTTGTCTCCAGTTCTTCTAGTTTGTCCGAATAATTTTTTTCCTGCATTTTGAGGCCTTGGAAAATAGTTTATTGCTTGATTGCGTTGTCTGTTTGTCTTTTCGGCGTCAACATGGCAGAGGCAACCATCGTACTTTCACAAAAACTATAATAATACAGCGACACTTTGTGTTAACACTACAGCGAAACTTCAAAAAATTTATTACCGTCTCAATTGGGGACAGGCACCCGGCACTTATTTTCCTAAGGAAGACTTACGGATTATGTATCTGTTTAGCGCTTTGCATGTGGCAGGGGGACTGGCTCTTTTGCCGGTTGATAGTCTGCAAATGCTTCAAAAATTCGGGGGCAAAAGAGCCAGTCCCCGGAGGTCAATCATAAGTTTCGCTGTAGTGCTAAACAGATACCGGATTATTATAATAAGTGCGGGGAGCCAAGTCCCCTTCGAGTTCAAATCAAGTGTCGCTGTAGTGGTACTAAGCGCCTAATAAAAGGTATTATCAAGACAAATTCAATACTCATTTTTGGGTGATGAGCAAAAGCTGAAACAGATTGTCCACCTGTGACTGCATCAGATTGGCGGCCTGGGGCAGAAGGGAAGGATCAATATTCAGACTGTTCCAGGATTCCAGATCCGGAGCAGGCACCATATATTCCCCGCTGAAACCCATGAGGCATCCTGACGCCAGTACATTGGCCATGTTCACCAAAGATGTTTCGATGGGAAATCTGGATTTACCTGGACTGTTGTGATGCCTGATGCATTGCTCAATCTTTAAGGGAAGTTTCCAGTTTTCCATGACCTTCGCCCCCAACATGGCGTGGTCCTGACGAAAATATTTTTTTTCAGCCCGCATAAGATCCAGTCTTTGAGTTGCTGCAAGATGCATGGACCACAGAATTTCTTTTGGAAAGTAGCGCAGCATCAGAAGTCGTCCTATATCGTGCAGCAGGCCGCAGATAAATATGCTTTCGGTATTTGGAATGCTGCAGTACTGGGCCAGAGTCTTGGCGCCGATGGCGCAGGCCAGGCTGTGTTTCCAGAAACCCTGCATATTAATTATTTCCGGTGATATATTTTTGAAGGTGGAAAGCACACTGACACCCATGGCCAGCATGCTAAGCTGTCTTGTGCCTATGATGGCCACGGCCCGGCTTATGGTGTCAATGCGGGATGGAAAGCCGTAAAAAGAACTGTTCACCAGCTTCAGCAGCCTGGATGCCAGTCCCTGATCTTTGCTGATTATTTCGGCCAGATGCCTGGCCGATGTCCTGGGGTCCTGGATAGCCTTCTGGATTTTGAAAAAGATATCCGGCAGTGAAGGCATCCTGGTTTCATCCCTGATGATTCTTGCTGGGTCCACAGGTTCGGCCCTGTGTTGTTCCTGTGGAGGAACATGGGACTCCAGGGTTTCCTGCCATTGTGAGACGGAAACGCTGTTATCAGGATAACGACAGGCCCAGAGAGTGAAAATTTCCAGGAGTCTCCGGCTGTAAGTATCCTGAGGGTCATAATGAATAAACCTGTCCAGTACCAGGGATTCGGCCCTTTGACGTTCTTCTCTGGAAAAATTATCGGACTCTTGCTCTGTAGGAGCCCCGTCTCCATGGATGTCTACTTCACTGACGCCCCAGATCTTGAATATCCGAAGGTGTTTTTCCTCGATGCTGAGACCTCTGCCCAGCAAAAAACGCCCATTAAAGTCCCGGACATCATCTTCCAGGACCATGCCGGGTTTGAGATCTTCAACAATTATTTTGCCCATTGCTTTTGTATTTAAGTAAAATGACCGGAAAATGCAATACCTCTCAACGGATTTGTCCTTCTATATCACAGGGGGGCTGAAATGTATACCGTTTATAGAAAAAGCAATGCCCCAGCGGCAGAAAGTCAGGAATACTGTAGTATCTGTGTTTTATCTCTGCCAGAACTTCTGTGCGGTAAGCAGCGTAGTCAAACCCACGGCCCAGGGCTACAGCGAATGAAGTCTGACGCACCCGAATCATGTGGGTGTCCACGCTGCTGAAATAGGGCGTCAGGCGGTTCATGCGAATCTTATCATCCCGGGATAAAAACAGTATATCCCTGCCGTCAAGCTCTCTGAAATCGGTTATGCGGTCGTCTTCGCGGCCGTACCTGGACCCGGTGCCCAGCACTCCGAAGTACTCATTCGAGTAATAGGACAGCACAGCCGACCTGGAATAACTGGGGGTGGTATAATAATCGGCCTGGTAAGCCTCCAGTTCTGCTGCAATCTCGGCCGGGCGCATGTAGAATACGGCATCCCGGTAAAGCCCCGGCCTGTCCTTGAGGATTTCCAGGGGCAAAAGCAGGGCTGTAATGACGGCCAAGCTGTGAACCAGGGCATAACCCAGCATGAACCTGCGTCCCAGGGTCATGGATTTACCGGGCAATGCGGCATATACGACATACAAAAATGGTACAAAACCCAGGATCCAGTGCGCTCCGACTGAATAAAAAAAGGAGGCGGCAAAAAATACACCCAGAGGCACAAAAGCGCAACAGGCGAACAAGGAGTGCCCTGATTTATGTATACTCCCCGGCAGTTGCCTTCGGTATCTGAAAAGCTGGACAGCAAGAACCGGGGAAAGCACCCAGACCAGTATGCCAAGCAGGAGCAGGGGCTGCAGAATACTGAACTGGGCATCGCCTCCTCTGCCCAGGTTGAAGGTGATGTTTACCCAGCAGTGATTGTAATTCCAGTATAGGTTGAAGGCTGCCAGGGGCAGGAAACCGGCAAGGACCAGTCCCAGGCGGGCAATTCTTTTTATGCCCCGGGCCGCAAAATAAACCAGGTAAGCTGAAAGCAGCAGGACTGCGAAATACTTGGAAAGAAAGGCCATCCCCAGAAACAGCCCTGAAATCAGGTACAGGGGGGGACTGTTTCTGATCTCCGCCCGGTGCAGGGTTACAGCGGATAAAAACATGCCCAGGATTAGTGCTGTGTCGGTGGTGACCAGGACTCCCAGTAGAAAAACCGGAGTCAGGAGCAGGACAGAGGCGGCCAGCACGGCCCTGGTACGATCATGGGGGCTTACCATGCTGTACACCCCCCAGACCAGGACATATCCGGCCAGAATGGAGGGAAGGCGTATAAAAATCTCGTGCTGGGAAAGCTGCATACAAAGGTGTATGAGCCACCCTATGAGAGGGGGGTGGTCATAGTAGCCCGGGGCCAGGTGTTGAGCCCAGACGACAAAGTAGGCCTCGTCACCTGTAAGTGGCAGGACGCCGGCCAGGATGAGCTTTAAAGGCACCGACAGCACCAGGGCGAAATAAAAAAAGTCTCTGGCTTGGGTGTAGTTCATTTTTACTCAAATTGCGTTTGGCTCAAAATAGTGACAAAGCGGGTCTTTGAGCCATTTTGAGTGGAGCAGGGGGACGGGGCTTAGATGGACATGCGCTTGAACACCCTCTCTGGGATGCATTTGATGACCAGCATGATCCAGCGCCACATCCACCTGGTATAAACAATCTCTTTTTGTTTTATTATGGCCTTGAAAATATCCCGGGCGGCCTGCTCCGGAGAAGCGGTAAGACGGGCAGGAAGATCCATGTCCCTGGTCATCCTGGTCCTTACAAATCCCGGCTTGACGGTTATTACCCGGACCCCTTTGCTGTGCAGCCTGTTTCTAAGGCCGCTTAAAAATGTGCTGAGGCCTGCCTTGGCGCTGCCGTAAACGTAGTTGGCCTTGCGGCCGCGGTCCCCGGCCACGGAACTGATGCCCAGGATGAATCCCTCCCCGGCCTGCTCCAGATGATTGGCGGCTATGGTCAGAATACTTATGCAGCCGGTGTAGTTGGTGTGGATTATCTTTTCCCAGTGCTTCCGTGTTTTACGGGCCTGATCTTCTTCACCCAGCAGCCCGAAGGCCAGGACCAGGCCGTAGGGTCCGGGCTCAAGGGATTCGTAAAACGTTTGGTGCGAGTCAAAGTCCAGGGCATCAAAGAACATCCCCCGGGCATTTATACTGTATCTCAGTTGCAGGTCCCGGGCATCTTTTTCAAGTTCTTCAGGGTGACGTCCAGCCAGATATAGATCATGGCCTGCTGCGGCCAGTTCATGGCCCAGGGCCCTGGCGATGTCCGAGCCTGCACCCAGGATCAATACGGGTTTTGACATATTCCAAGCCTCCTGGATTGCAGGGAACTCAATTTGTTTTCCGGGTCAAGTCTTTTTTTTAGGTTCAGAAATTCTTTTATCCGAGGATATCCCTGCCAGAGCATGTCTTTTTGCATCCTGGCGTCCTTGGCCAGGTAAATTCTGCCCCCCAGATTCAAAACCACCCTGTCCAGGGTATTCAACAGGGAAAAAAGCCCGGCGCGGATGGGGAAGTCCAGGGCCAGGGTATAGCCGGGCATCGGAAAGGACAGGGGTCCTTGTCCGGGACCCAGGAGTTTCAGTACCGCAAGGTATGGATGCAGCCCAAAGGAGTGTATATGCTGCAGGATCTTTTGTAATCCGGCTCCGGAACTGCAGCGGGGCAGTACAAACTGGTATTGCAGGAAGCCCTGCGGGCCGTAAAGCTGGTTCCAGTCGCGCAATCCGTCCAGGGGGTAGAAAAAGGACTTAAGATCTGTAACAGACCGTCCTTTGCGCCTGGAGTTGAGTGTATAGTAGAGGGAATTGAAGGCTTTTATTCCAGGGTTGGTCAAGGCCCTGCAAGGCGGGGTAAAGGGAAGTCTTGCGCCGCCTGTTGCGGGTGGGAGCAGTTCGGCATGCGGTGCCTCACCGGCCCGGCAGTGTTCTCCCAGCATAAAAAGACCCCTGCCCAGCTTTTTGCCCTTCTGCAGGCAGTCCATCCAGGCCACGGAATAGGTGCCGGCCTGGTATTCTTGAAAAAAGCCCATTAGTTCATCCAGATCTTTTGCCGGCAGGGTCTTTTGCCGGATAAATACGGACTCAAGAGGCACAAGCCTGATCCTGGCGGACAGGATAAGTCCCAGCAGCCCCATGCCTCCGCAGACAGCCTCAAAGATATCGTGGTCCTTGTCCCTGGAACAGTTCAGGATGTCCCCCCGGGGGGTCAAAAGGCGCAGGTCCAGGACGTGGCTGCCGAAGGCTCCGTGAAGGTGGTGATTCTTGCCGTGAACGTCACTGGCAATGGCGCCTCCCAGGGTGACATGGCTGGTGCCGGGAGTAACCGGCAGGAACCAGCCCCTGGGAATGATAACGCGCAGGATATGTTCCAGGCTGGCTCCGGCTTCGCATTCCAGGATGCCCCGGTTGGAATCCATGGATATAAAACGGCAAAACTTCGGGGTGGATATGACAAAGCGGTTCATGGAACAGTCCCCGTAGGAGCGTCCCAGGCCACGGGGAATGCAGTACCTGTTCATCTCCAGCATTTGCAGCGCCTGGCCTTCAGTCCTTAAGTCCTCAAGCTTAGCCTCAATGCGGGGGTAGTTGTTCCAGTTGGACAGCAGCAAAGGTTTAGAATCTCCCAAGGGTTGATTTCTGTTTAAAACATCACAAATTGCAGCTTGTCCGGAAAACCCATTTTTTATCGAGCCTGTATTTTAGGATATAACCTATGGTCAGCCCCAGAGCTCCACCGACATATTTGGCATGCTGGAAATCAAAGAGATGGTAAAATCCGATTTCAGTTGCCCAGAATATCAGGGTGGTCATGGTACCCATGCATGAATAAAGAATGAACTTTTTGGTATCATCGCAAAAGTCAGCTGCAATATACCAGAAAATATATTTCTTGTCCAAAATGTACTTGGTCAGCAACCCGGTAAGGGTGCCGCATGCAAGGGCCAGGTAGAGCTCCAGGGGGCCGTGGTACAGGGTGAAGCACACAAGCTGGGTGCCCAGGTTGACCAGGATGGCCGCCAGAGCGAACAAGGCATATAATAAGGCTGTATTCATGTCAGAGTCAGGATGAGAAAGAATAACAGCCAGCCGGCCACTGACAGCTGCATGAAGCGATCCTGAAGCATTACCTGGGTAGGGTTGCCCCCTCCCTCTTCCACGAAGACTATCTGCAGGTAGCGCATGATGCCCAGAAGAACAAAAACAGCGCTCAGGTACAGGTGACGGGAGTCAAATCGCTCCTGGACCTCCGGGGATATGGTATACAGGATATAACTGACCAGAGTCACGGCAGCCATAATAATCATGGAGACGTTGACGAATTCCAGGGTGTAGCCGTCAATGCACCTGCGCACATCTCTGCCTTCGTCAAAGAGAAGGACATCGTCCCGGCGCTTGGCCAGGGCCAGGAAAAGCGCCAGGAGAAAAGTCATGAGCACGATCCACATGGAGGCCTGCACCATGGCAGCCTCTGCACCGGCAAAGATTCTCAGCACAAAACCGGTCCCGATGATAAACACGTCCAGAACGGCTACATGCTTGAGCTTTAATGTGTAAAGGGTGTTCAACAGCGAATACGCAACCAGTATGAAAAAGATTTTCCAGTCCAGTACAAGGCCCAGCCCCAGTCCTGCAACAAGGAGAAAGGCCATGCATAAATAAGCCCGGGGCATGGATATCAGGCCGGCGGGCAGGGGACGGTGTTTTTTGACTGGGTGCCTGCTGTCCTGGGAGATGTCCTTTATGTCGTTGAATATATAAACACTGCTGGCCACCAGGCAGAAGGCGGCAAAGGCAATGCAGGTTTTAAAAAGGGGTTCTGCCTCCAGAAAGCGGAAAGAGAAAAACAGGGGAGCAAAAACAAAGAGGTTTTTGATGTACTGCTGCGGTCTTAAAAGGGCTATATAGGCCTTGTTGAACATGGTTTCCGAAAAAAGTGGCTGTCTGCTGCAGGGCAGGTTTTTTACTGCAGAAATTCACTGTCAGCGGCAAAGATCCCGGGCAGGTACCTGCTGCAGTTGCTGGTTCCAGTAAAGCATAATGGATTGGTTTCCGGGATCCGGCCGGGACATCCCAAAATCGTCCTGAATCAGACCAAGGTAAAGGCAAATCAGGGCCAGTATCTCGGGATCGCTTTCCTTTTGCAGGGCCTTTTGCACCTGAGTACATGCCTGTCTTGACAGCTCCGGATGTCCCTGGGCCAGCCTGGCCAGGCCCCAGAAAGCCCCCCGGCGCAGGGGCAGGTGCTCCAGATAGTTGTCGCTTCCGGTATCCCCCTGAACCAGGTACGAAAAAAAGATACGGTGGTATTCCCGGGCCAGAATCATGTTGCGGGCCATTATTTCGCCCATGCATTCAGGAGAGCCCCACCCGATTCCGCCGGATTCGTCATTCAGGGTCCACATGAAACGGCGCATGACTACGCGGGCCTGCTCCAGGTCTTTGTCTGCAAGACTGCTGACGCAAGCCCCTGCAGCAGTGACCGCGTGCCACTTGACTCGAATTTTGGGGTTTAAAAGGGCCGTGTAAAGGGCACCAAGGAGCTTGGGGGCTGGGTGTGAAAGTAAATCCGGCAGCACAGTTGATATGTCATCCCGGTCCAGCAGGACCGGGATTCTGTTTTTCAACTCCCTGTAAGAGCCTTGCGCCCTGGTATTATGCATGACTACAGGCCTGTTCTGGCTTTGATGGCGGAAGCCAGGGAACGTCCCAGTTCCTTGCACTGGGCCAGTTGTTCGTGGGCTGGAACAAACTTGGTCCGAAGAGGTTTTTCTGGCAGTTCAAAACCTGCATCTTCCAGGACTCTGGCCATGGCAGCGGGGGCCTCGCCGCTCCATCCGTAAGAGCCCAGGGTAGCTCCCAGCCTGTTTTTGGGTTTCAATCCCTTCATATAAGTCAAAAAGTCAGCCATCAGCGGGAGCATGCCGTTATTATGTGTGGGCGAGGCGCAGATCAGGGCAGCTGCATCGGAAAATTCTCCCATGATGTCACTGTGGTGAAAGGACTTAAGAGACATGATCCGGATATCTATGCCTTCTTCTGCCAGGGCGTCAGACACGGCCTTGACCATCTTTTCGGTGCTGCCCCACATGGTATCATACACAAGCACAGCTTTGGGCTGCAATGTCTGACTGGCAAATTCCCGGTAGGACTGCAGAATTTTCCCGGGGTGGGAGCGCCAGATGATGCCGTGGTCCGGTGCGATCATGTCTATTTCCAGCCCGGCTTCCTGGACTTTGTCCAGAAGTTTTAACACAAGGGGTGAAAAAGGCAGAATGATATTGGTATAGTAGTGCCTGGCCTCGGAAAGCAGCAGGTTTAAATCGTGCTGGTCGTCGAATAATTTCTGGCTGGCAATGTTCTGGCCAAAAGCATCGCTGGAAATAAGCAGCTTGTCCTGAGGTATGTAGGAAAACATGCTGTCCGGCCAGTGCAGCATTCTGGTTTCCAGGAAATGCACATTTCTACTCCCCAGAGAGATGCTTTCGCCGTCCTTGACCACCTGCAGCGGCCAGTCATTCTTATGGAAGTGACCGTGAATCGCTTTTTCGCCCATGCTGGAGCAGAAAATCTTTTCCGGCTGAATCTTGTCCACCATAAAGGGCAGGGCTCCGGAATGATCCATCTCCACATGATTTACTACGATATAGTCAATTTCCTCCAGCTTTACCAGGCTTCGCACCTGGTGATACAAGTCCCATTTAAACTTTTCACTTACCGTATCGAAAAGGGTGATCTTGTCGTCCAGTACCAGGTAGGCGTTGTAGCTGGTGCCCCGGCGTGCCATGGCGTAACCGTGGAAATTCTTGAGATTCCAGTCCACAGCACCGACCCAGTAAATATTATTTTTGATCTCAATTGCAGGCATTGGTCCTCCAGAAACAACTAAAAATTAAAATTACTTGAGAGAAGTTTCAGTTAATAGTTAATTGTTAACGGTTGAAGAAAAAAAGTTGTAACTATTCACCAGGCGCTTTATCCAGCTGAAGCAGATGGTGAATAATTACAAAAAATTTATGATTTCAGTATGTTATATCATAAACACATCAGCGAATAAGCATTCAGGGGGTCCCGGAGCCGGCCCGGGGACAGTCCCACTGCCAAGCGCTGAACCCCCGCCATGGCTCGGATTTTTCTTTTATTTTAATGACCGGGTTTCAGGAATAAGTCGCTAATGTCCCGCCCGATAAGCAGGCGGGACCGATGAATCTGTACTTATCCTTCTGGAGCAAAGTCGTCTTTGCTTGCTCCACATACTGGACAGACCCAGCTGTCCGGCACATCTTCAAACTTTGTCCCGGCTGCCACGCCGTTGTCGGGATCACCAGCAGCGGGATCATAAACGTAACCACATATTGTGCATACCCATTTTTTCATGATTCTATCCTCCGGTAATATAAACCGCAAATCTGAAAGAGAGTTAAAGGGATGGACTGCTGAAGGTCAGGCTTCACTAGTTGAGCCGGGGCCGGCCAGAGGGCGGAAATGTTTGGCGCCGGCTCCGCATACGGGACATTTCCAGTCCTCAGGGAGGTCTTGAAAAGCCGTACCCTTGGGGGTCTTGCTTTTACGGTCTCCCTTGTCCGGATCATAAATACATCCGCAATTGGTCATCTGACATTGCCACATGTCTTCTGGTTGTGCCATGCTATACTCCTTAAGCGGTCAAGGCCCGCCATCTGGTTTTTTCAGCTGGGGCTGCAGGCTTGAATATGTTCTGGATCAGCAGCCCTGAAATTAAAATATCAACAGTGTTCACAAAGAACTTCAAAATGGGCCTGCGGATGTGCACATGAAGGGCATTCCCCGGGGGCCTCGGCACTTTTATGCGTATAACCGCAATTCTGACATTTCCATGTGACTTCCTGGTTTTTTTTGAAGACCTTGCCCTGCTCTATATTGG
>PWSL01000439.1 GCA_003563255.1 Desulfonatronospira sp.
AAAGTGGCCTCTTCGGGGCATCATCCGGTTACCCCCTGCAGGACGCGTTGAGCACGACAGGCCACCGGGGACGGCCACCGGGGACAGGCACCGGGTACGGCCACCGGGGACAGGCACTTTTGCCGACCTCAAACCGTAAAACGGCCAGACTAACCGGCGGCAAAAGAGCCAGTCCCCTTACAGCTTAGTAAAACGGCCGGACTAACCGTCGGCAAAAGAGCCAGTCCCCTTACAGCATAAATTTAGTGTCGCTGTAGTGCTACAGTAATTAATAATAAAACAACAAGGGAGTTTGCTGCGATGAAGGAAATCAGGCAGGATATTTTTAGAGCATATGACATAAGAGGGATTGTTGACAAGGATTTTGATTCTGAATGGGTAGAGGTGCTTGGTAAGGCCTGCGGTACTTACTTTCGCAGGTTTGGGTTGGACCAGGCCGTTGTCGGCCATGATTGCCGGCACAGTTCCCCGGAATACCAGGAGCGCATGATCAAAGGCCTGACCAGTACTGGAGTGGATGTCGTCTACCTCAATATGGTTTCCACGCCTCTTTTCTATTTTGCGGTCAAAAAGCTGGAGCGCCGGGCCGGGGTAATGATCACGGCCAGCCACAACCCTTCTGATTTCAACGGTTTCAAGATCTGGGCGGAAGAAAGCACCATTCACAGCGAGGAAATTCAGGAAGTTTTTCGTATAATGGTTGCCGGGGAGTTTGCCTCGGGTGACGGGATGGCCACCGAGATGGATATCCGGCCGGTTTACCGGGAATACATGCAGTTGCAGGGACCTGCTCCCTCCAGGGTCAAGGTGGTTGTGGACGGCGGCAACGGTGCTGCCGGACTGGACTGTGTACAGGTTCTGGAGGATGCCGGGGCGGAGGTGGTGCCCATCTACTGCAATCCGGACGGCGATTTTCCGAACCATCATCCCGACCCCACGGTAATGAAAAACAACGAAGACCTGGTGGCCACTGTAAAGAAAGAAAACGCCCAGCTGGGCCTCGGCCTGGATGGAGACGGGTACCGCATAGTAGTGGTGGATGAGAATCGAAAAATGATCTACGGGGACCAGCTCCTGGCCATCTATGCCCGGGATGTGCTGCAGCAGAATCCCGGGGCATGCATCATAGGGGAGGTAAAATGTTCCCACCTCCTGTTTAACGATGTTGAGAAGCATGGCGGCAGGCCGATAATGTGGAAAACCGGGCACTCCCTCATTAAGGCCAAAATGAAGGAGGAACAGGCTCTTCTGGCCGGGGAGATGAGTGGACACATGTTTTTTGCTGACCGCTACTACGGGTTTGACGATGCAGTGTACGCTGCCAGGCGCATGGTGGAAATCGTGGCCAAAAAACAGGGTCAGCCCGTGAGCAGTTACCTGGATGACTGGCCCAAGACCGTGAATACTCCCGAGATCCGTGTGGATTGCCCGGACAGGATCAAATTTGACGTGGTTAAAAAGGCCCAGGAGTATTTCCGGCAACATTATGACATTGTAGACGTTGACGGGGTGCGCATTACATTTGAGGATGGCTGGGCCCTGCTGCGGGCCTCTAATACCCAGCCGGTGCTGGTGCTCAGATTCGAGGCCGAGTCCGGGTCAAGACTGCAGGAACTGCGCGAGATCATTGAAACACCCTTGAAAAACTGGGTACAGGAACTGTCCTGATAGATGCGCAAGATCTGCCTGTTGATACTTTTGCATGTGCTGGTTCTGGGAGGGATATGGCTATGGCGCCAGGATGAGCAGCCCCCGCTTCAATCCGGGGAACCCTCCAGGATTACCGTGACCGCACAGGATATGCCCAAAATCACCGGTGGCGAGATGCTCCTGCCGGGCAGGTCTCCGGTGCAGGTGGACATAGCAGGACCTGCCAGACTGGCCTTGTGGATATACATGTCTGAAAATATGCTGCAGGACCTGAGCCTGGAGGGCGACATGAGCATCAGGCTTGATAGCAACGGGCAAAATATTCTCACGGGCCGGGTGGCCGGGGTGGACACAAGTGCAATAATACGCAGCGGCAAGACCTATTACCGGGTTCTGCTGGAGATGGACCCGGGGCAGGGAAGCAGGATGCAGGTTAAGATGCCCGATATTAAAAAAACAGAAGAAACAAGGTAAACAATCAGGCATGAGCATGAATATCCTGCCCCGTTCCGGTTCCGGCAGCAAACGAAAGAGCAGCACCTTTCGAGTTTTTTTTACAGTCATACTCTTCGTGGTGGTAGGTCTTTTGTTCTGGAAAAACTACGAGCGCTCCATGGATGTCATCCTTACCAGCCACATGGTTACTGATGAGACAGACACCCTGTCCAGGGAGCAGCAGGATCAGCTGGCTTCATTTTCCAGGAGCATGCAGGACAGGTTTGGTTTCGGGGTGAGGATCAGGGTTTTCGAACATTTTGTGGCTGCGCCCGAGCCTGACTCCCGTGTGCTTTTTATGGGTATCAGTCCTGCCTACCAGGAGGTCGCAATTGTCTGGCCCCCGGTTTTAAAAAGGGCCCTGCCCCAGGATTTTGTGCAATACCTGGAAGAAGAACATTTTGAAGGATACTGGCAGGGGGAGGACTGGCCAAGAGGGCTTTACCAGGCCCTGCACATGCTGGGTGAGGAGTTGCTGGCTATTGAACAGGAGTGATAAGCCCGAAGTGGTGGATATCTATACCGACGGGGCCTGCCTGGGAAATCCCGGTCCCGGAGGTTATGCGGCGATACTCAAGTGGGGGGATCTGGAAAAGGAGATCTCTTTCGGGATGGACGACACCACCAACAACCGCATGGAGCTCATGGCCGTGCTGGAAGGTCTCAAGGCCCTGAAGTATCCCTGCCGGGTACGCATCCACACTGACTCCCAGTATATAGCCAGGGCCATCAATGAAAAATGGCTGGAGAAATGGCAGAAAAACGGCTGGAAAACCACTCAGAAAACAGACGTCAAGAACCGGGACCTGTGGGAAGAACTTGCCCGCCTGCTGCAGGCCCACCAAGTGGAGTTCAACTGGGTCCGGGGGCACAGCGGGCATGAATATAACGAGCGCTGTGATGAGCTGGCCCGGCAGGCGGCCCAGGCGGTGAGCTGAAGCAAGGCTGCTGTTTGTGGGTTTTTCTGAAAAACTCCTGGAGTTTGAACGCCCCATGCCTCATGCTCCGAGCCCCATGCCATAACAAGGAGAAATATTGAGCCAGGATTTACAATTGCTGGATGAGCTGCAGGGAAAACTTGGGTACAGGTACCAGGACACTGATCTTTTGGTAAGGGCTTTGACACACAGCTCATATGCCAATGAAAGGCAGATGGAGCATAACGAGAGGTTGGAGTTTCTGGGGGATGCGGTTTTGGAGCTATGCATCTCAAATACACTGTTCTCCAGGTTTCCCCAGGCTGCTGAGGGCCACCTCACAAGACTGCGGGCTGCTCTGGTCAGCGAGCCGACGCTTGCCAGGCTGGCCAGGTCACTTACCCTGGGGGAGTATATTTTTCTGGGCAAGGGTGAAGAGCAGCAGGGGGGCCGGGACAGGGATTCTGTGCTGGCGGATACCCTGGAGGCCCTTTTGGGATCCATCTATCTGGATTCCGGATATGACGAAGCCTGTGCGTGTATTGGCAACCTTTTTGAGGAGTATATTCCAGAGAGGGTTGAGTTGCTGCCTGCAACCAAGGATTTTAAAAGCAGGCTGCAGGAAAAAACCCAGGGAATTTTCCGCGCCAGGCCGGTATATACCCTGCTTGACAGCTTTGGCCCTGAACATGAAAAGGAATATCTTGTCCAGGTGGAACTTCCGGACGGTGTGTGCATAGAGGCCCGGGGAGGCAGTGTAAAAAAGGCTGAGCAGACAGCGGCCAGCAAGGCTTTGGACTACCTGAAATCTGTCCAGACAGCCGGTGTCAGATGACCAAGGTTTTAGGGCTGGGGCCGGGTGGGTAAAGCCCGGCCCCATGTCTTTGGTCGCCTCTAGCCGGTATTTTAGCCTCCGATGAGCTGCATAGCCATCTGAGGCAAGGTATTGGCCTGGGCCAGCATGGCTGTGGCACCCTGGGACAATACCTGGTTGCGCACAAACTGAGTCATTTCCTGGGCTACGTCCGCATCCGAGATGCGCGATTCAGCAGCCTGCAGGTTTTCGGCCTGGATCTGCAGGTTGGAGATGGTATTACTTAATCGGTTCTGGTAAGCACCCAGGTCGGCCCGGATCTTGTCTTTTTGCTCTATGGCATCGTCGATGGTTTCCAGGGCCTCCTGTGCCCTGGCAGTGGTAATGTGTTTTGCCATTTGATTGTCCAAAGCACCCAGCGTGATGCCGCTGGTAAGGGCAGAGTCAAGGTCACCTCGCAACGATACCAGGCCACTTACTATATCTGGAGAATCACTCCAGTAACCTTCGTTGAGCATTACTATTCCACTGGTTAGTGCACCAATTTTATTAGTAAGATCAGTTCTCAAATCAGATATTGCTCCAGAATATTTGCTGGTCAGCTCGTCAGTGTCAGAAGCTACAGTCAATTGTCCTGATGCATAGTTAAGATGATTTAAAGCTTGCTGTAGCAGGTGCTTAAGCGTAACTGACTTGTCTATGGCATCCCCACCACTCAAATTTTGTTCCTCGAGCTGTTTAATGACCTGATCGATATTCACTAATGCCTGACTGACAGGCTCCTCAACTGTATATCTTAAGTAAGTATTGTCTATGCCCAGTCCGGCAGCTGTAGCGTCTCCGATTTCCACATAATAGAAATCCTCTCCAAAATTGTTGCGGGGCCCGAAATGAATCTTCAGGGTGTTTCCAGGGACATGGCCGGATGCACCCTCTTCAAAGAGTTGACTACCCCTTTCAGACAGGGTTCCGTTGAGAAGTTTGACCTGGTTGAACTCTGTAGCATTGGCTATTCGGTCAATCTCTCTTTTCATCTGCTGGAATTCCTGATCGATTATTTTCCTCTGATCGGCAGTGTAGGTTCCTGTAGCCGCCTGTTCAGCCAGTTCCTTCATGCGGATGAGCTTGTTGTCGATAACTTCCAGAGCGCCATCAGCGGTCTGCAGGGCTGATATCCCGTCATTGGCGTTTCTTACGCCCTGGTTCATGGCTGCGATGTCTGCCCGCATCAGTTCCCTGATTGCCAGTCCGGCAGCATCGTCAGCCGCTGTGTCGACTCTCAGTCCCGAAGACAGTCTTCTGGTTGACGTTGCCAGTGCGCCATAGTGGCTATCAAGATTCCTCGCCGCATTCATAGCCATCATGTTGTTGTTTAAGACCAAAGACATGTTGATACCCTCCTTGAGTTTTTGAGGGTTACAGCAATGCTGATGCCATAATAATTTTATTAAATGAAAACAGTATGTTATAACACCAATTCCTGGCTAATTTTTTTTTTGCAGCCCTGAAGCGGTAAAAAATTCCTAGCTAAGAGGTGTCTGTTAACACAACAGCGACACTTTGTGTTAATTATCGCCTCGGCCAAAGGGGACAGGCACTTTTGCCGACCTCAAAACGTAAAACGGCCGGACTATCCGGCGGCAAAAGAGCCAGTCCCCTTCGAGTTCAAATAAAGTGTCGCTGTAGAGTGCCGTAACCATTCAGGGGGGCAGGTACCCTGCGCGGAAAAAGTGGCCCCTCATCGCTTTTTTGTGGCTGCAGCCACATTTATAAGAAGCGGCTGGTGCCGCAAGAACTAAGCGTTCCAAGGCTGGAGCCTGGGAACGAGAGGTAACCAGGAACGAAGAACCAGGAACCGATTTTTACGACCAACATGTTGGTTTGAAATTTTCACTAAGCACTAACGCGTTGATGGGTTAACTGCCTCTGGTTCTTTCTTATGGTTAGGGTATCCAAGTGAGAGGTGAATCAGATAGGTAGGCGACCTTGTTTTGAGATTTTTCGTAAAACAGCTTAGTGGCCCTGAATTTGCATGTTTTTACTGAAAATGTCAAAAAAGGAGCCTGACATGCACGGAAGCCAAGCCGTTTTTCATCTGGTGGGTATCTCCAGGGAGTTGAGACTGGAAATTGAGGATAACCTTCCAGGAGAGACTGTTGTTGAAGAGGTTAACGGCTCAGGACCACTATTCTCAAAAGCCGGTAAATCTGGTATCAATATACTATTTCTGAGTCCAGGCAGGTGGGAGAATATGGATCAGGAAATCCGGGATGAGCTGGAGAGATACAATCAGCACCTGGTGCTTGTACTTGATGATGACAGTCCGCAGTTGAAGCATCATTACAATGTTTCGGCATCGTTTCTGGGGTATCTTCGTCGACCGGTTACACGCAATGCCCTGAAGAGTATCCGGGACAAGGCCAGGGAAGTGCAGGAACTATATGATGATCTGCATCTCATGGCCAGGGAGATCGTCCTGGAGCGCGAACTGTTGACTCGCAAAAACGCTCAGCTGGAATTTTTAAACCGTATATTGACCAAGACATCCCAGACACTGGACCTGGCAGAAATTCTGCAGGCAACCGCCGGCGAGTTCGAGACCCTGCTGGGCACCACAGGTTTGGCTGCCGTTTTCTGGAATCACAGCGAGAACGGTATGCTGGCTGAAATATATCTGCCTGAAATTCAGTCCAAAAAGATCAGACAGGACTGGATTACACACCTAATAGAAGTTGCAAAGCGGTTTGAAGGGCAGGCCCCAAAAAATTATAATTACATCCCCATGAACAGCGGTAAAAACGGTCTTCACCAACGTCCAACGCCCACCCGGCAAATTTTGCTGCCTCTGCAGAACAGGCAGAGTACCTTTGGAGCCCTTGTTTTGGTCTCTGAAGAGGTTTTAAGGCTGGGCAGAGATCAGACAACCATTATAAACAGTGCGGCCAGGCACCTGGCCTTAAGCATACGAAACTCTCTTAAATATAAAGCAGTCAAGTTTGAGGCCGACTTCGACGGCTTAACCTGCATCAACAATCGTCAAAATTTTGACAAAAAAATCAGGAAAGAGCTCAAAAGACACCAGAGGCAGGGGGCTTCCCTGAGCCTGATCATGCTGGACCTGGATCATTTCAAGGCCTTAAACGATATGTACGGGCACTTGACCGGAGATATGGTGCTGAAAAAAATCGGAGAGATTCTGGTAAACACCGTGCGAGAGACAGACTTTCCAGCCCGGTATGGAGGTGAAGAGTTTGTAATTCTTTTGCCGGAGACCAATGAAGAGCAGGCCTGGCTTCTGGGACAGAGAATCCGTCAGAAAATCGGTCAGACAGTTTTTCAATTCAAAGATAAAAAATTCAGCATAACCGCCAGCCTTGGAGTAGCCTCCATAAAGCCGGGACCGCTCACACCCAAAGAAGCCCTGGTGGAACAGGCAGATCAGGCCCTGTATCTTTCCAAGTTCAACGGGCGAAACATGGTCTGTACTTCTGCAGAAGTCTGCATGGAGCAGATGGTATCCCACTAACACTACAGCGAAACTTATAAAATTTTATGCCTCAATTGGGGACAGGCACCCCCGCACTTATTTTTATTGTATCTGTTTAGCGCTTTTAAGGAAAGCAGGGGACAGGCACTCCGGGACCCACTTGAGCATCATTTTGTGCTTAAAATATCTCATTTTTTGGGTCAAGTGGGTCCCGGAAGAGCCAGTCC
>PWSL01000143.1 GCA_003563255.1 Desulfonatronospira sp.
CGCCGCTTACGGTGTCACCCTTCATACCCGGCTCGGTCTCCGCCACCTCCAGGACAACCGCCACGGGAATCTCGATGTCTATGGGATTACCTCGGTAAATTAGGGCCTTGACGGTCTGTCCGTCCTTGAGAAAGGCGCCTTTCTCCCCCAGGCTGTCATCGTCGATCATGAGCTGCTCGTATGTGCCCATGTCCATGAATACATAAGCGGTGCCGTCATGGTAAAGGTACTGCATATCCCTGGACTCCAGGTCGGGCTTGGCGACTTTTTCCCCGGAGCGGAAGGTCTGGTCCAGCATGCCTCCTGTAAGCAGGTTTCTAAGTTTGGTGCGCACGAAAGCTCCGCCCTTGCCGGGTTTGACATGCAGAAAATCAACGATCTCGTAGGGCTCATTCTCGATCTCGATTTTCAGTCCTTTGCGGAAATCAGTAGTGGAAAGCATTCATCCTCCTTTATATGGCATGGAGCTTGCGGCATGGGGCATGGGGCCCCTGGCTCTTAATCCCTCAATCCTCGAATTCCTGAATTCCTGAATTCCTCAATTCCTCAATCCCTCAATCCCTAAATCCCTAAATTCCTAAATCCCTAAATCCCTAAATTCCTAAATCCCTAAATTCTATAGATTATCCAGATGCCAGACCAGCGCCTCAAGCCCCAGGATATAACTCATAATGCCGAAACCGGCAATAACTCCCAGGCTGTGGGCAGCTGTGAGATTCTTCCTGCGGATCTCTTCCCGGCTCCAGACATTGCTCAGGTGCACTTCCACGTGGGGGATGTTTATCCAGGCCAGGCAGTCTCCAATGGCCAGGCTTGTATGGGTATATGCCCCGGGATTGATAACCAGGCCCTGCACCTCGTCCCTCCAGGCCTTTTCCAGCCTGTCGATAATCCCGCCTTCGCCGTTGGCCTGAAAATAACTGAGTTCTAACCTGTCTCTGAGACCTTGACGGTCCTTTTCCAGTATGGTTTGCACGGCATCCATGCCTCGGAAGCCGTAAGTACCTGGATCGCGCCGGCCGATATAGCCGAGGTTGGGACCGTTCACCATCAATACACTGAATCTGGTCACAGGCATGACTATTTTTTCCTCCACTGTCCCCGAGAATTTTCAAACGATTCTTTTTCCCCTTCGGGAACAACACGCAAACGCGGCTGCACCTGGACCTCTTTATATTCTTCCCGCTGCTCTTTTTCATGCAGACTCTTTACTCTCATAAAGCTCAAAAGTATCACGTCTCCTGGCAACACCTCCCGCCTGGTTTCAAGAATCATCCCCCGGGCCAGGGTGCCTGACTCATGTGTGGCTGATTCCACTTGTGCCCCTCCTCCCAGGGCCTGTAGAATCTTGCCTGATCCGAATATCTTCAAAAGAAGCCGGCCCTGCCTTTCGGTCCTTCTGGCTATGAAAAAGTAAGCCGGGCCTTTTTCAGGATATTTATCAAACATCACCAGGTCCACTTTGTCATTAGTAGCCGCCACTGTCTTATTGCGGTCAAAGCCGACGATTTGACCTGACAACTCCCAGTGCGGCAGCATGTTCAGCTCGCAACTGAATTCGTGGAGTAATTCATCAGTGAGGGCAGCCTGCCTGGGCGATATCTCCCCGGAAGTACGAACAAAACCGGTGTCGTAAGTAACTGAACCTTTTTTCCCGGGGCGTACCAGTGGTTCCCGGCTCATTATCTTTCTGGCGGTTACACTGAAACACTCGTCTGCGGCATGCTCCCAGAACGTCCTGTCACGGGGGGGGGCTTTATCCAGCGTCTCCTGGTCCAGACTCAATTCAAAGACGGCCTGCTCCTGGAATCGCTCCCCTGGGCCCAGCAGATAGAAATAGCTCTGTACCGGCTCTTCACGTGTGCAGGACACCAGGAACAACAACAGAGTAAAAAACAATATGTTTTTCCACATATACACCTCGGGATTGTCATAGTCTGCATTTACAACCGAACATTTCATCACTACAGTTATCGCTCTGACAGTGTGCAAAGGTCTTGCACCCGGTCGACAATCTTCTTTCGTATCTGTTTAGCGCTTTGCATGTGGCTCGGGGACCGGCTCTTCCTGGAGCCAGTCCCCTTCGAGTTCAGATAAAGTGTCATTGTAGTGCTAAACAGATACATTCTTTCAGGAAAATCACCATGCATTTAAAGCTGAAAATTGAAACCACGGCCTACACCACAAAGCAGCTGTGTTACCCGGACCTGCCGCAGCTCGCCCTGGCCGGGCGCTCCAACGTTGGCAAATCCTCTCTGATAAACTGCCTGGCCGGTCAGAAAAAGCTGGCCAAAACCAGTTCCACTCCGGGAAAAACCAGGAGCATCAATTTTTACCTGGCACCGGAGGAAAATTTTTACCTTGTAGACCTGCCCGGGTATGGTTATGCCCGCTGCTCCAAAACAGAGAGGGAAAAATGGGGCGGGCTCATCCTGGAATACCTCCAGGACAACCCCCACCTCGCGGGCGTGGTTCTTTTGCTGGATTCGCGCGTTACGCCCCAGTCCAGCGACCTTGACCTGGCCCGTTACGTGGACTCCTTGCAGACCAGGCTGTTGCCTGTGCTTACCAAGGCGGACAAGTGCAATCAGAAACAAAGACAGCTCGCCCTGAAACGCTGGCAAAAGCTCCTGGAACGGGCACATAAACCCTTACTTTTTTCAGCCCGGACAAGGCAGGGACAGCAGGCCCTGTTAGAGGCCATAATAAAACTCAAGCAAACCCACTCACCTCCTGTCCACCCAGAAAATCTGCAGGAGGCCTAAGAACCCGAAAAACAGGTTTGCGGTCCAGGCCCCGAAAAATGGAGATACCAGACCCTTTTCAGCATAGCCCACTCCGAACACATAAACCGTGTAATAAAAAAAGACAATGACCAGCCCCAGGGTCACAAGGGCGTAAATATTCTTAATCCGGGTAAACAAAGCCAGGGCCAGCAGGGTCATGATCACCAGGGCAAAGGGATAAGCTATCTTGCTGTACAGGGCCGTGGAGATCTTTTCCACGTTGGAGCCGCTCTCCCGTAGCTGAGTCACCAGCCCGGCCAGGGTAATGATGGACCAGGCCTGGTAAGGCAGGTCCGAGTCCACCAGGGTAAAAGACCTGAGATCGATATTTACCTCGATCTCCATCTCCTGCTCGCTTTGCCTTTCCAGACTGTGGGGATTGAACACCGTTGCCTCAGTCAGCACCAGCATGTCCCGGTGGATGTCAAACCAGGGTGCCTTGATGATCTCCAGTATCATGCCCGGATCACTTCTTTTGTAAGCAGTAAATTCCTCTCCCCTGCCCTCTTCAATACAGGCCCTCTCAATATGTATCATATAGTCCCGGTCTTTGAACCACACATCCTCCAGGCCCTGTGCCGCAGCCTGCCTGTCGCGCACGTCCTCGTTCCATATCCGTCTTGTCACCTGTTCTCCCTTGACACCCAGGGCCTCGGAAAAAACAACAAGCAGCAAAAAAACCACAAGGGCGTACCCGACAAAAAAAACAGCCGGCTTTCTGAAGGAAATTGCACTGCTTTCCATGGCCACAAGCTCATTGCTGCGATGCATAACGGCCAGTTGTATCAGGATCCCCAACATGAATATGGCAGGCAGGGTCTGGGAAACAATAAGGGGCAACTTGAAAGCAAAATACTCCAGCACCTGGAGCGCCCCCAGGCCTGCTTCCACCATAGCGTTCATACGTCCAACTAAATCGACTATCAGGTACACCATGGTCCCGGAAAAAAGCAGGACAGCAGTGTAAAACAGATTCTGGCGCAAAAGGTATTTGTTTAAAATACTCATATCCGGATGCTGGAGAGCTTTTGTTGATTGTTATCTTGATCCCCGTCTCTTTTTTGCGACCCCGGGACAATGCTTCGCAGAACCTGTCCGAGGTCTATCTCGCGGCCCTGGGCATAAAAATAAACCCCTCCCAGGGTCATAACCAGGAAAAATATGTTGGGTATCCACATGGCCAGGTCAGCATTCAGGGTACCGGCCTCTCCAAGCCCGTAAACCGCAGTAAACAGGCTATAGTAAGCAAGAAAGCAACTCATGGCCAGTAGAAGTCCCCAGTTGCGGCCCAGGCCCTGCAGGGTCAGACCCAGAGGGACCGCAAACAGCCCCAGGATAAGGCATGCCAGGGGCAATGAAAAACGCTTGTGCGTTTCCAGCTTAGCCAGGCGGTAATTCCGGCTGCCTGCTTCCGCATCATCCTTGTATGCCTGCAGTTCGCTCCAGGACATCTCTTCCGGACGCTTGTCCCGCAGACCCGCCTCGCCAAGAATGCCGAAAAGATCCAGGCGCAGCCTGTATTCTCCAAAGGAAACCAGGCTGTGTTCCTCCTGGTCCTGGCGGTAAATTCGACCTTCATCCAGGATGAAGTAAAGCATGCCTTTCTCCTTATCACTAATCATGCGTCCCGTGGGGGCAACAATGGTCATGGGGGCCTCTGGAACTGTCTCGTCAAAAATGAAAACCTCTCTTAGTTCGCTGGTGCCCGGGTCCCTGTTGTGAACGTATATGGCCATGCCCGGTACCATGCGGTGGAATACCCCGGGCTGCATGGTAACTTCGGTCTGCTCACGGACCATCTCCACTGCAGTCTCCCGAAAGTTGTCAATCCCCCAGGAAGTTAGATGCAGTGTTACGTAGAGGGTAAAGCACATAGCCCCCATGGAAAAAAGCAGGGGAGAGAAGACCAGGCTCCTGATGGATATGCCGCTGGTCTGCAGAGCGGTGAGTTCCCGGTCCGACGACATACGCAGAAAGCAAAGAAATATACTCAGCATGCAGGCTATAGGAATCACCAGGCTTAGGAACGAAGGTCCAAGATAAAAAAAGGACTTAATAACGTGTAGAACCTGGATATTCTGCCCCACAAAGAGGTCCCTGAGGTCAATCATACGGCCGATGACTATCAGGGACAACATAGAGGCCAGAGTAACCAGGAAAATGATTCCTACCTCTTTAATGATCTGCCTGTGCAGAATCTTCATCAATTATCGTCTGTCTGCTGTTCGTTTTTCTGAAAAAAATTTGTGCAGGAATTCCTCGTCTTTTGGGCCCAGATTAAAACGCATACCCGCTTCGCTCAAAAGCCTGTCCAGCTTTTTGCCCTCCTGAATTCCCTCGTCCACCCACTGTACTGCCTGCCTGACTTTTTTGTTCTCCGGCATAATGGTACTCATGTTTCACTCCTTGTTTAGTAATCTTTGTGTATCTGTCAGTATTGTTAGCAAAAGTGCCTGTCCCCGGTGGCCGAGGCAATAATTAACACTAAGTGTCACTGTAGTGTTATAGTGCCCGGCAGACAATAATAATCTGCGTGCAACTCATGCTCCCGCTGCCATTTGATTCCAGTATCCGCGTTTTTCCCAGGTGAACCCTCCCGGTACACACGGCCAGATAGAATTGTTGTGCGCCAGGGGATCATCCAGGCCCAGCCAGGCGTGCTTTACGGCCTCTTCAAACATCATGCTGCCGGGAATGGGCGAGTACTGGGTAAGCTCGGGACGGATTCCCCATCTGCGCACCTCCCGGATGCTTTGCAGAACCTCTTCATCACCTTGCCCGGGCAGGCCGAAGAGTACATAAGCGGCCATCTGCTCTCTTGTAAAACCCGCCTGGAGCAGGTTGTGCATGCCCTGGCACCATTCATCTTCTCCCAGCTTTTTGTCCGGCCGGGACCCGAAATCCCCGGTCTCGAATCCCAGGCGGATGGTATGCAGTCCGGCCCGGTAAAGAAGCCTGCACACCTCCAGGTCCAGGTAGCGCACGTGCAGGGCATTGGGAGTGTGCAGCCTTATCTCCAGCCCGCTGGATATAATCTTCTCCAGCAGGGGAATAAGCAGGTTCCGGGCATTTACCAGAAGGGCATCGTCGTAAAAGGCAAAATCCCTGATGCCGCGCATGTACTCACCCCTTACATGCTCAAACACAAACCCTGCGTCAGCCTGCCTGAAGCCAGGATAAAGTTTGTACCCGGAACAGTAGCTGCACCTGAAGGGGCATCCCCTGGAACCCATTATCACGGAATAACCGCTTTGTGCATAAAACGAGGTATCCAGACTCATGCCCGCATCCCGGGGCAGTTTCGGAGGGCTTGAGCCAAGCAGGCTCCACACTTTTGCCCAGTTGTTCTCCTCCTCCAGAGGACCGGAGACAACCAGGTCCACGTCCAGGCTCCGGGCATGCTCCCGGCACAGTGTGGCATACACCCCGCCCAGGCAGACGGGCACCCCGGGCCAGAGCCTGCGCAGCATGCGCACCGCCGCAAAAATGCCCGGATACCAGTAGGTCATTATGGAGGTGATCAGGATGAGATCCGGAGGAGGATCAAGCCTGGCCAGGGCCTGTTCCACCCTGTCCCCGGGAAGGCCGTAACGGCTGTACCGCCGGGGAACAACCGCCAGCACCCCTGGCCTGGGCAGGACGGTGCGGGGATAGCGCCCTGTGCCTGTGGTCCCGGCAGCAGGCCAGGTCTGGTCCTGCCAGGTGCGGTCCATGCAGTCCATAAGAGCAGTGCGCGCTCCAGTTTTGGCCAGCATGTCCAGGCATACCAGCAGGCCGGCCGGCCTGGACCAGAGGTTGTAGGCTGCAAAGTCGTAAACCCAGGGGTTTACCCCGAGTATCCAGGGGCCGCTTTCTCTAACGCAGGGCCTCCAGGTAATCCCGGGCCGTGTGGGCTTCTTCAGAGTCATCATTCTGCTCGATTATGCGCTCAAACCACACTTTTGCTTCGCTGATCCTGCCGGCCCGCACCAGTTCCTCGGCATACATGAGGCCAAGCCCTGTATTGTCCAGCCTGGCCTGGGCCCCCTGCCCATAGATGCGCAGGGCTTCATCATAAAGATCCAGTTCATGGTAAAGGCTTCCAGCCAGCTCGTAACCCGGCACAAACCGCCTGTTTTTTTCAATGGATCTGACTGCATATTCCAGGGCTTTTTCAGTCTCGCCCTTTTCCTGGAATATGGTGGCAAGATTATAGTATGCAAATTCCGGGGTCATGTACCCTTCCAGCTCCAGGGCCTTTTCATAGGCCTGCCTGGCTTCCTGTAGGCGGCCCTGGGCCTGCCGCACCTGGCCCAGATTGTTCCAGGCCTCTCCGTAATCAGGATTTAGTTCCAGGGCCTTTTCAAATTCCCGGGCAGCCCTGTCCCAGTCTTCCATGCTGGTATGAGCCAGCCCCATGTTGAAATAAAGTCTGGGGTTATCCGGGGACACATTTTGTACCTGCTGCAACTGCTCCAGGGCCGGCCTGGGCTCGCCTTCGATGAGATAACGCTCAGCCAGGTCCAGGCGCAGTTCGGCCTGATGCAGGTTCATGCGGTCGGCTCCGGTGTGAGCGCATCCTGCCAGAAAAACAAGCAGTATCAATGAAAGCAGTCCTGGCGTGATTAAATTCATCTGAGCCTTCTAAGTAACTAGAATCGTATTGGCAATAAAATCAGGTGCTTGCTAATTTCAGGATATTTGCTCTTGTTCCCAGGCTCCAGCCTGGGGACATCACTTTTTTGTGGCTCCAGCCACATTTTGAAGAAGCGGCTGGAGCCGCAAGAACTAAACGTTTCCAGGCTGGAGCCTGGGAACGAG
>PWSL01000273.1 GCA_003563255.1 Desulfonatronospira sp.
CAACTTCCGGTCCCAAACACCTTTGAAGTTCCTCATCAGGATCAACAGATTTACTTCTGCAGCGATTCTCAAACTGGCTCCTTATTTCCTCGCTTGGCCAGTACAAAAGAGCATTGGCTGCATAGTCCAGTATCTGTCCCACAACCTCTCTGCGGATTCGGGTGTCGCTGCTGCGTTTGACTTCAACAAGCGTTGGAATGCCGTCCTGATCAAGAAAGAGATGGTCAAGAGACCATCTGCCGGAACCATCTTCACGATCCGGGATGGGCATTTCCCGGGTTATGAGAAGCCAGCGGCGCGGTGTAAGTGCGTCTACCTGGTCCCCGGCCAGCAATGCAGGATATTGTTCGAGAAAACGCTGGAGATGATCTTCTGTGGAGTAGGGCTGGTGGGTCATTTCAACGAGGGTATCGTCGTTTTGAATGATAAATATTGATCCGGGCATGTAGGCCTCCCGTGGTATTATTATAGGAAACGGGTTTTACTTATTTTCCTGCAAGGCTGCAATGTTGAAGGTGGGTCGGCCGGGAGAACTTGATCCAAAGGCTTCTTCAGGGACCTTCCCTCAGGAATGGGGACCAAAGGAACCAGTCATCTTTTTTTCGATTATAGATTCTCCTGGCGTTATGTTCAAAATATCAAGCTCAGGAATCTACTGTATGAAACTTAACCTGCGGCTGTCCTCTTCTATCCTCTTAGAACAGTTTTTTTGAGGACAAAATGGTCTTCCAATGGCTGAAAAACAATCATGGTTGATGCGCTTTCTGTTTTAATTATGGTGTTGACCCCAGCCTGACCCTGTATCGAATTTACTTTGTTTTCCGTAAAAATATCTAGCTAAAGCATACTTAACTCTATCCAGGACAAGCATTCTATAATTTTCATTATTCCAATAATCAACCAGATCATCCTTCAATGAAAATTTATCTTTTTCCCTATCTAGTATGAACCAGTCATTACTTTTGTTGCTAAGATAGTAGAGAGGCATTTTTGTGATATGTCTTTTTACCAATTGAAGGGATACGTTGTCAGGACTATCCTGTTTGTCCAATTCATCGTAATCATAAAGGTGTTCAGGATGTTGCAGGTAATAATTCAAGAATCCTGATGCAATATCATCAATTTTCCATGATGTACCCTTAATAGATAGCAATGTCTTCAAGACAACCATTTTGTAAGATCTGACGGGGTTAAGATCTTTCTCAAGGTATTCCAAAAATGATTCACCCTGGGTGTTTAATAAGCTTTTTTCAGTATCAGATAGATCATCAAAAGATTTTTTTGTTTTTATCCAACTCCCAAAATGCTTGATGAATGCATGTGGATCTGCTCTTTGTGGATCAGCATAGAACTCACACAGCCCTGGTGAAATTAGCCCCAAGTCTTGCACAACCTCGTCATAGAGATCTCGTAACTGCTCTCCCCTCGGCATGGGTACAATTTCACGCAGTTTGCTATCCCAGATCCTTTGCACTTCAATATCAGGAGAAACAAAACAGCCCAGAGGAGGGTTGCTCATACCAGACTTGCTGCCTCGAGTTCTTGCGCTGTCTCGAATATATTCTTCAATTGATGTATATCCGGCTAAGGCCAGTGGAGCCACATGGGCACTTCGATAGTTGCCGACAAAATCTATGACCACAAGGTGCTTGTTCACATCTTTGGTCTGCACCTTTCGTAGCCCGCGGCCAAGTTGCTGGAGGAAGACCGTAAAAGACTGGGTGGGTCGCAGAAGTAGTACATGGCTGAGCCTGGGGATGTCGACACCTTCATTAAAGATATCCACGCAACATATTACCTTGAGGGGGTCATTTTCTTTCTCAAGCCTTGCTATGACTTTTTCTCTTTGATCCTGGGAAGAATCACCTACCAAGGCCGTAGCCTCAAAACCATGCTCTTGAGTCAAGCGATTTGCTGTATAATAAGCATGATCCACCGAACTGCAAAATGCCAGGGCCTTTATCTTGCCCTGGTATGGAAGAAATTTTTTGAGATTGTTGGCGATAAGGGCGTTCCTGGTGTCATTGGCCAGGGCCATGGTCAGTTCTTCTTGATCGTAGTCAGTTCTTTTCCAGGCGATCTGGGCATAATCTGTCGGATCATGGACAGCGAAGTACTGAAAAGGGGCCAGCAGATCCTTATCTATGGCTTGGAACAGCCTTATTTCATATGCAATGTTGTAATCGCATAACCAAAGAACATCTCGTCCATCCATACGCTCGGGAGTGGCTGTAAGCCCTAAAAGGAAATCTGGCTGGAAATAGTCCAGGACTTTGCGATAGGTGCTGGCCATTGCATGGTGGAATTCATCCATCACAATGTAGTCAAATTCCCTGGGATGAAAACGTGTTATATTGCCCAGCCGTCCCAAAGTCTGAATCATGGCAAAAACAGCCTTTGATCCGTGCGAAACCTCCTTGCTCCGGCCACTGAAGATCTCCAAACCATCTGGACCAAGCACATGGGAAAAGCTTTCCCTGGCTTTTCTGAGGATGTCTTCTCGGTGGGCAATAAAAAGGCACTTGTCTTTGCCGCTTTGAATAAAGTCAAATGCAGCCAGGTAGGTCTTGCCTACGCCGGTGGCTGCAATGACTGCTCCGGACCGAGCTTTTCTTGTTCTGAGTTTCTTAAGCCCTTCCAGAGCCTCACTCTGGGCGACATTGGGCTTTACCAATTCTGGTTCAATTATGGATTCTTTGTTTGTCCCGTACGCAGTAGAGCTGTCCGCCCAGACACTCGATTGAGTCGAGCTTTGCCCTGCGTATCCATATGTATCAGGCGGCTCTTCTCTTTCTTGAAAAACATCCCTGTGCCTCTCCCTGTATCCGGCCAGAAAATCTTCGGTAATATGTACACATTGATTTTCCCACAGGGAGTCAAACTCCTGAACTATCTTTTCCCATGGAGTCTGTTTTTCATAAAAGGGAAGGTTGATCTCGCCAGGTGTGTAATAGTTCCATTCAATGTTATCGGAAAATCCGCCCTGAGATAAGTTTGAAGACCCAATAATTGCCGAGCCTTTGCCTGTTCTGTGCTTGAAGATGTATGCTTTGACATGAAAATCACGCTGAGGATGCTTATGAAAAGGAATTTCCGGGGGATGAAAAACTTTGACCTTGAGCTCAGGCACATAGTCACGCAGATGAACCAGATATTCAGGCTTGATGAATCCGTTCATGGTGGACAGGATGACTCTGGCTTCACCTCCCTTGCAGATGAAGCGTTCAAACTCACTGGTCAAAATATTGGTGATTGCTGGGGAGTAAAAGGCCGACGCAATCCAGGCCTTGTCACTTCGTTCCAGTTCTCCACGGAAAAGCTCCAATAAAGAATTTGTATCCAAATGGGTACACACAAAACCCGGACTCTGCTTCAACCTGGCACCGAGAAATTGACCGTCAACGCTTTCCAGAAAAAGGCCCTGTTCAAAACCGCCTCTTTGCTCCCGCCGTCTTTCCAGTTCAGCGAGCAAATCGTCAAAATTGTAGTTTTGCTGCTTGAGAATAGTCAGTGTAATTTCGAGGACATCAGATGACTCTTGGAGCACTGACTCTTTGTCTCCATTAGTAACCGCAGTAAACAGTTCATAAGCCTCTTCTAAAAGCTTCTGGCTTGCAGCCCGGGTCCATTCCTGGCCTGAAAGACTTGATACGGCAGGCTGGTGCCCCTTTTCCCGGATGATGCTCGGGATTTTGTCCCTTACAAGCTTATAATAATATATGGGGTGAGAGTTTGAAATGTCCGTCATAAAGATTCTTGCCTTAATCTTCCTGCCTGTGGGGATTTTTTCTTTGCAGCACAAAGCTCATCCAGGTATCGCTGGATCTAATTTTGGACTCCTGCTCAAAATATTCTAAGCACACCAGTGAGAAATCACCAAAAATTTGGGATAGATCATCCTTTTGCCAGAGGTAAAACTCTCTGCCATCTGACCTGATTTCTGTTCCCTGGCCTTTTTTGAGGGTGATCAAAATTGTACCCTGGACTTTCAAGGCCTGGAGAATGTTCTTAAAAACTGTCTTGAACTTTTCATGGGGCACATGCACCAGGGCTCCAACCATCAGCAGAGCATCCTCCTTTAATCCACTGAAGTCAAAACTCTCAAAATCTGCTTCAATAACAGGAAGACCCGTATGCTGCCGGGCCAGTTCAGCTAGAGCCGGGGCGCAATCCAAGCCAGTACAGGAAAACCCCTTGTTATATAGCCATAGCATGTCCCGACCTGCTCCACAACCAATGTCAAGAATGCTTGCCCCTGGGTGAAGATATCTGGTTAAGGGTATCAGAAAAGACGATGGGTCAATCCCAAAGGTCTGTTCACAATAGTCTTGGGCCTGATTTTGGTAAAAATTGTTTGAAGACATAACGGACACAATAATTAAATTTGAGGCATGTTTTTCATTATCCGCCCAACCTATTATTCTCAAATATCTCCACCGGCATAGGATGCTGTAATTCCCAGATCATCTTGATGGGGCGTTCGCTTTCATAGCTTACCAGGTCTCCAGGCCCCAAAAAAGTAAAAGGCATGGTAACGCCGAGGCTTTTCTTCTGTTCCCGGACAAAGAAAAGCACAGTGTAGCCTTTTTCCCGATGATGGATGAGGTTCTGGCCGGTCTGTCCCTGTTGGGTGTTGGTGGATTGGGACTCCCAGTGGATGCGCTGTCTGCTGATGGGGTAGTCAGAATACATGGTGCTTGGCGAAAATTCGCGCTCGGTCTTTTGAAACGTGATCAGCAGGGCATAAGTCTTGTTTTGTTTGGCATGCAATATGCCGATGCCTGTGGGGCCTGTGGAATCAAGATTTGCCAGCCCCAGGGCAGCATTAATATCCCGGCTGGCATACCTGGCGTGAAGCTCCAGGTGGTTTTCAAAAGGAAGATCAAGATGCTTGCCTTCAATCTTTGATTCACGAACCCCCCAGGCCAGGATTTCGTCCATGTCAGCCAGGATTGTAGGATTCCTGGCCAGCCGAGTGAATGAATCTTCCAGCGAGGACATGTCCAGGTTGCCAGCCTTGTCTGCCCAGATCCTGTAGTGAGTGGAAATGGCTGTATTCCCGGCAATTGCCAGGGCCTGGGCAGTATCGTTTTCCTGCAAATAGTTAATGATTTTTCTCAGTCTGGCTATTTCCAGGGGGCCATTTATCTGGGCGATTCTAATCAGCGCATTTTTCAAGCGCTTCAGATCAGGATCACTGGGAATCTCTGATAAATGCGCCTTTGACTTCCACCCGCTCCAGGTCTCTTTGACCAGTAAACGCTCCGGCTCATAATCGTGGTGGCTGATAAAATTGCCAAAGGTCAGCTGCTGTCCGGTTTCGTTTTCAAAACTCTGCATCCTCTCCGGAATTTGCACTGCCAGGTTGCGCAGGTTTTCCCGGATATTTTCCAGGACATATTTACGGGAGACTCGGTCCAGCTGGATGCTGCAGCCAGGCGGCAAATGGGGAAAATCCATTTCCACTTCATGGTCAATGGAAAAGCGATGCCTGGGAAGAAGGGCCTTTAGTTTTGTATCAATGCGATATTTTCTGTGAGCCTGACCCACAAAGTCCAGCACGGTCAGACAGTCCTTTCCCGGTGCATGGCGCAGACCTCGTCCCAGCTGCTGCATGAACACCGTCAGGCTTTCAGTGGGCCTTAGGAACAGGACAAGGTTTAAGTCCGGCACATCCACACCTTCGCTCAACTTGTCCACTGTGAACAGAAAGGTAAGCTCTCCGGATCTTAGCTGCTCAAGCAGGCTGTGGCATTGGTTGTTGTCGACTCCAGAGACCAGGGCAGCTGAAGGTATGCCTTGCTGGCTGAACATATCAGCCATGAAGTGTGCATGATTGATGGATACACAAAAACCGACTCCCTTGACCTGATCCAGGTCAGGCTCGTAGCGCTTCAAGGCATCCAGGACAACATCCAGGCGCTGCCTGGCCAGAGCATGGGCGCCGGTGTAGATCTTGTCCAACTCAGCCACGTCATATTTGCCTTTTTTCCAGAAGCGGTCCTCATTAAGAGAGATGGGATCAGCCACGCCAAAGTAGTGAAAAGGACAAAGCAGCTTTTCTTCCAAGGCTTCAGGCAGCCGGATTTCTGAAGTAATGCGGTTTCCGAAGTCAGCCAGAACGTTTTCTCCGTCCATACGTTCCGGAGTTGCGGTCAGGCCCAGAAGCACCTCAGGGTCAAAGTGGTCGAATATTGGCCGGTAACTGGCTGCTGTGCCGTGATGGGCCTCATCAATGATGATAAAGTCATAAAAATTCCTGCCCACCTGCTCCCAAAGCCTTCTGCTGGTGAGCATACCCACCGAGCAGAAAAGATGCTTTACCTGTTCAGCCTGGTGCTGACCCACAAGTAGATCGCCAAAGTTTTGATCCTTAAGCACATTTCTAAAAGTATCCAGGGCCTGTTCCAGGATTTCCTGGCGATGGGCCACAAACAGAAGCCTGGCCTGCTTTTGCTTTTTCTGAAAAAAGCGCTGAAAATCAAAGGCCGCGATTACAGTCTTTCCGGTTCCAGTAGCTGCTACAACCAGGTTTTGGTATTGATTATTGACCTTTCTGTCCTGTTCCAGTTCTTCCAGGATACGTTCCTGAAATGGGTGCGGTCTCAGGTCAAAAAATACCGGAGCCCGGGCCTTGGAGTTTCTTGCCCTGCTGATAGCCTCGCGCAGCTGCCCGGGATCATCCGGATCAAAGGGAATAAACTCGCGGCTGTTCCAGTAGGTTTCAAACTCGGCTGAAAATTTTTCCAGGATATGCAGCATGTCCTGTTCAGTAACTTTCAGATTCCATTCCAGGCCGCTGGTCATGGCTGCGTGGGACATGTTGGCTGATCCGATGTAGGCTGTGGAAAATCCGGAATCACGCTTGAAGAAATAAGCCTTGGCATGCAGCCGGGTCCTCTGCGTATCGTAAGAAACACGGGCCTGCACATTGGGCATGCGGGCCAGCCATTCAACAGCCGGGGCATCAGATGCACCCATGTAGGAAGTAGTAATGAGCCGCACAGGCACTCTACGGTCCCGCAGGTACTCAAAGGCAGGCATCAACAGACGCAGTCCGGACCACTTGATAAAGGAAACCAGGATATCAACTGCATCCGCAGACTTCATCTCGGCCAACAGTTCATGCACCAATTGAGGGTCCCGGGGGGAGCCGGTGAAAAGACTGCTTTCGGAAATGGGTGTGTGGGGCCTGGGGACGCCTTTTCCTGCGTAGTCTGGAGGGGTTATCTCCTGGAGGACGGATTTTTTTCCGGCAACCAGCTGGCGAACAGCTGCCTGATGGTCTGTCCCGGAATACATCTGCTCAAGAACGGCATTGCAAATCCTGCGTCTGTTGTCCGGGTCAGTCTCTTCTTTTAAAACCTGTCTGACCACCTTGGCCACGAAATCTGCATACCTGTCCGGCTGTTCTTCAGCATCTAACTTGCCAAAAACCGTGCGCAGCTCAGGAAATCGCTCCAGCATTTCCTGCAAATTATTGTCCAGCAGGGCATCGTAAATGCCGTAGGCTGGCCTGCTGGTCATACCCCCTCCGTTGAACGCAGGCTTAAGTATGCATCCAGGACCGGAAGG
>PWSL01000285.1 GCA_003563255.1 Desulfonatronospira sp.
GCACGGCGTAAACTCCCCTCCCATGGAAGAAAGTATGGGGGTATGGGGGTATCCATGTGTGGGTGTAAAGATGTTTTGACTCCCATACGCCCATACTCCCATACGCCCATACTCCCATACTTCTTAAGGCCGGGGGTGGTTGTATGAGCTCCCTTCCTTTTTCGGTTGTTGCCCTGAAGGGGCCTCTTTTTCCGCGCAGGGTGGCGGAAAAAGCTTATAGCACAAATTTCGGAACAACATGTTGGTAACTTCTTTCTGACACCCTGTCTGCCCGGTTCAACAGACCGCAGGTCTCCGTCGCAGACGGGTTTAACGTAACCATTCAGGGGGGCAGGTACCGGCCAGGGGGACAGTCCCCCGACACTTTTCCTGCACAAATACAAAAAGTACAGACACGAAATTTTGTGAAGCTGCATAATCATTAACTTAGCGGGGGACAGTCCCTGGCCTGTCTGGTTTGAGAGCTTTGTTCATCCCGGGCCTTGACTGCTCAAGGGACGCCGCGCCACGAAGAACTCATAGGCGTAATAATCGCAATAGCGGCGGTGCAACTCAGGCTCCCGGGCGAGCTGGTCCAGTATGGCCGAGGCTTCATTATCTCCTGCATACTTGCCGCGTAAGCTTGCAATGCGCGCCTCCATGGGTGAGTAGAAATCTTCCCACCATGCTTCATCCGGCAACGTGAAGTGCCCCACAAGCTCGAATCCACAGTTCAGTATCGCTGCCACATCATCGCCTACCCACCCCATGTCCGGGTAGTCCAGGTCGAAACCGGCCTTTACTTCGGCAGGGGCATTCTCCTTGCGCCAGACCGCATCGGTAAAGACAAGGTAGCCGCCGGGGCGCAAAAGTCCATAACAGAGGTAAAGGGCGTGTTGCAGTCCGATGCTGTAGAGCGCACCCTCGGACCAGATAAGATCAAAACTTCCAGGTGGTTGCTCCAGGCGGGCCATATCTTTGACCATCGCTCTGACGCGCTGCGAGAGACCGTGCTCAGCTATAACCGCCTGCAGCTGTTCAATGCTCGGCGCATGGCTGTCCACGGCCACAATGGAACCTAATGTCATTTCGGCAAGCTGGAGGGTCTGTCCGCCGACACCGCACCCCAGGTCGAGGATCGCGGGGGACCCCCGCAAGTCGCGGCAAAGGCCAAGGGCCCTGACGGCACTGGCGCGGTTGCCGGGGCCCTGGCGGGGCAGGGTCTCGTAAACCTCGAAAAAAATCTCCCAGTAGCGGGGACCTGGCTCGTTCATAGCGGTTGGGCTAATATATCTGACAGCCTTGGATGAGATAAATGCATAACTGCTCCTTTTTGTTAATTTTTTCCTTTGCGACCTTAGCGCCTTAGCGTGAGAAAAATATTTTGGGTTGCAGGCACGTCCCGCGTTAGACCTTCCTCTCATAATCAGCCTGCCTGAACACGTAGAACATGAACCTCACTGTCAAGTCTGCCTACTAAAAGAGAAAAGCAGGGGACAGACACTCCCGGACCTTGCAGACCCGGGCCGTTTCACCTTTACCAAGTAGGCTTAGCAGCCGGTATCCTCACAGACTGCGCATAATTTACCATAGACGCCGGGCGAAAAATTCCGGAAAACCCCGCTTAAGTATGCCCTTTGCTGTCTTTTTAATGCTGTACTCCACGAAGCGGACCTCCAGTCGCCTTGTGTCAGGCTCCCAGATGACGTACTTGGCCCGGTTGTCCCCGTCCCTGGGCTGACCAACGCTGCCCACGTTGACCACTGCCTTGCCAACTTCAAGAAAATAGACTCCTTTGCTCAGTTCCATCCTCCTGATATCAGAATCTACATCCTGGATCAGCTCCAGATCGTGAGTATGTCCCACAAAGGCGACTGAATCATCCATTTCCTGAAAAATCCGGAAGAAATGGGATTCTTCCAGATCAAAAAGATACCTGGTTATTGAATCCGGGGGACAGCCGTGCACCAGGAGCATGCCGTGCTCCCGGCGGGATTCCGGCCAGGGGGAGATGATCCGCCTGGACTTCTCGGAAACGAGGCTTTCCACCTGGGCGAAATGCTGCCTGGTTGTTGTATTGAAATAGTATCTGGCATAAGTTTGAAGCAAGGCCAGTTCATGATTGCCCAGCACGCAGTGAACGTCCAGTCTCTGCAGAAGCCTGACCACGCGGTCAGATTCCGGACCATAGCTTATGGCGTCTCCCAGAAAAAAGCATTCCTGCACCCTTTGTTCCCTGATATCCCTGACGACCTCCTTGAAGGGCTCCATATTGCCATGGATATCCGAAAATATCGCCAAACGCATGACCTGCTTCCCGTTGGCATCCAGGATTTGCACACTTTGCGCTTGACCCCGGTGAAATAGAAAGAAATTTCACTGGGCAAGCGCGAAATGTGAAGTTTAGACGTTACTAACTTTTCAAGCTGCGGGAGAATTCAAGCATCCTCTCCACCGCCACCCTGGCCCGGCGGCCAGTTTCCGGATCAACATGGATCTCGTTTTCTCCGGTTTCCAGGGTTCGAGCCAGGTTCTGCAGCCCGTTCATGGCCATCCAGGGACAATGGGCGCAGGCGATGCATTCCACTGTCTCCCCGGCGATGGGGGCTGGAATAAACTCCTTGCCCGGGGCTGCCTGGCGCATTTTGTGAAAGATTCCCCGGTCCGTAGCCACAATGAACTTTTTGTTGGGCAACTCCTGAGCCGCCTTGATAATCTGGGTAGTGGAGCCCACCACGTCAGCCTGCTCTATGACCTCCCGCGGCGACTCCGGATGCACCAGGACTCCGGCGTCTGGAATGTCCAGACGCATCTGCTTCAGGGCCTCGGCCTTGAATTCCTCGTGCACTACACAGGCCCCGTCCCAGGATATGAGATCAGCCCCGGTTTGTTGCCGGACATAATCTCCCAGATACTTATCCGGGGCCCAGAGAATCTTTTCGCCCTTTTCATGCAGGTGTTTGACCACTTTTTCGGCTATACTGGAGGTGACCACCCAGTCTGAGCGGGCTTTGACCTCGGCGCTGGTATTGGCGTAAACTACCACATTCCGGTCCGGATGCACATCACAGAAAGCTGAAAACTCCTCTGCCGGACACCCCAGGTCCAGGGAGCAGGTGGCGTCCAGGTCCGGCATAAGCACTTTTTTTTCCGGGTTGAGTATTTTGGCCGTCTCGCCCATAAAGCGCACCCCGGCCACCACCAGGGTGGAAGCTGGATGTTCGTTGCCGAAGCGGGCCATGTCCAGGGAGTCTGATGTGAACCCCCCGGTCTCGGCAGCCAGCTCCTGCAGATAAGCAGACACATAGTAATGGGCCACCAGTACGGCGTCTTTTTCCCTGAGCAGAATTTTTATCCTGTCTTTCAGTTCCTGCCTGGCTTCCGGGGCCAGATTCTCTTCCAGCTGTTCAATGGTCTTTCCCTGGGGAAGATATTGTCTGATAAGTTCCGAATCCAGAGCTCTGGCATTTGCTTCAATCATATTTCCTCCTTGAAGCTGCTGCATCTGAAATAATATAATAATATAGAACCAATCACCATCCCGGTCAACTTGCCTTGATTCAGGCTCATCAGCCAGAGACAACAGGTTTTGTAAGCATTCAGGGGGGCCTCATTGGTAATCCCAGGCACCAGCCACCCCTGAATGGTTACCAGGTTTCGAGGGTTTATGTCACCAATTGGACAGGCTGGAAAATTATTGAGTTTTCGCTGTAGTGCTGAAAGGCCGCAAAAACCTCCATGGGCCGAATCCAGGAACCTGCAGAAGATGTAAAATAGCTTATTCGGTTCTGTTTGCAGGCTCTAATACTTGCGGTCATGGGTACTTTGCTGTTATCAGATCTGTAACAGGCCGCTTAAGGCACTGCCTCAAACCTTTTAACCCACCATTTACCATGACCAGACCCGAAATCCTGGCCCCGGCCGGGCAGGAGGCCTCATTTCTGGCCGCCCTGGCCGCAGGAGCGGATGCAATATACTGCGGGCTCAAGCATTTCTCGGCCCGGGCCGAGGCGGACAACTTTTCCCTGTCCCGGCTGGCGGCCCTTAGACAGCTGGCCGGGGAGCAAAACGTCAGGGTCTACGTGGCCCTGAACACCCTTATAAAGCCCCAAGAGTTAGACAAGGCCGGACGTCTCCTGGACCGTCTGCAGCGTTTTGTCCAGCCCGACGCGGTCATCTTTTCCGATCCGGGCCTGGTGGATATCGCCCGCCAGGCCGGCCTGGAATGCGAGCTGCACCTGTCCACTCTGGGGGCTCTGACCTCGCGCACCGGCCAACGCCGGCTTGCAGACCTGGGAGTATCCAGAGCTGTTCTGCCCCGGGAACTGGATATTGATGAAATCAGGAAAACCGCGGACAAGAGCCCTTTGCAGCTGGAAGTATTCGTGCACGGAGCCCTGTGTTACGGTGTGTCCGGGCGCTGCTGGTGGAGCAGCTACCTGGGAGGCAAAAGCGGGCTGCGCGGGAGGTGCGTACAGCCCTGCCGCAGGAGCTATGATTACAAGGGACAGCGAGGCAATTACTTTTCCTGCCTGGACCTGGAACTGGATGTACTGGTAAAAACCCTGCTTACCGTGCCCAACCTGTCTGCCTGGAAAATAGAGGGCCGTAAAAAGGGAGCCCACTACGTATTTTATACCACCACTGCCTACAGGCTGTTGCGCGACAATCCTGATGATGCAGGCACCAAAAAAGAGGCCCAGGGACTTCTGGAGCAGGCCCTGGGCCGCAAGAGCACTCATTACAACTTTTTGCCCCAGAGACCTTTTGTGCCCTTAAGCCCTGCCCGGGAGCCGGGCTCCGGAAAACACCTGGGTGCAGTCAAAGGAAGCCGCAGCAAAAGCTATATCAATCCGGCCATCCAGCTTTTACCCGGGGACCTGGTGCGCGTGGGACAGGAAGGCGAACCCGGCCACAAACTGATAAAAATCAAAAAAACCGTACCCGGCAAAGGCCGCTTTGACCTGCCCGGAAGCTGCAGGCCGGGTTTGCCTGCTTTTCTGATAGATCGCCAGGAAACAGAACTGACAGGGCTGATCCAGAACCTGGAAAGTAAAATACTTGATCCTGAAATCAGGCCCGGTGCCAGCCGGTTTATATATCAGTTGCCTGCACCACTAAAAAAGAAAAGTGCCCGGGCCTTAAATCTGGAGGTCTTTCGCTTTGCCCCGCGCAAAAAAGGCCCCCTGGGTATTCACTTGAGCCTGGATCCTCAAAGAGGCGTGATCTCCGGCCCGCTCCGGGACAACTGGTATTTTCTGCCCCCGGTAATCTGGCCCAGGGAAGAAGAAGAGTGGCAGGAAATCATAACAGGTCTACAAAAAAAAGGCGCCCGGAATTTTGTCCTGGGGTCCGTGTGGCAGGTGGACATGTTCAAGACACCGGAAAAACTAAATCTCTGGGCAGGGCCTTATGCCAACATCGCCAATCCGGCTGCGCTGAAAATACTGCAGGAAATTGGATTTAAGGGGGCGGTGCTAAGCCCCGAGCTATCCAGGGAAGACTTCATGCAGATGGCCCACAAGGCCTGCATCCAGGTGGGGATAGTCATCAAAGGGCTATGGCCGGTATCCATCTCCAGGACCTTTGCCTCGGAAGCCAGGCCTTTCCTGCCTTTTATCAGCCCCAAAAAGGAAACCTTCTGGGCTGCCAAACGAGATGCCAATATTTATATTTACCCTAACTGGGAAATCAATCTAACCGAGTTTGAATCCGACCTGCGCCGGGCCGGCTTCTCCCTGCTTCTGCACTTAAAAGAACCTTTGCCCAAAAAAATCACCCTGAAAGACCGCCCCGGGCTCTGGAACTGGGAACAGGGGCTGATTTGAAATACCACCAGGTTAATGTAACCATTCAGGGTGTCCTCGGTGATGACTAACGGCACAAGACCAGAGGACTGTCCCGCACTTATTTTTCTAAAGCTCGCATCTGTAAATCGCAAAGTATTGGAGGCAACAGCATGAAAATAATTTATGACCAGGAAACTGATACTCTGACCCTGATATTTTCTGAAGCAACCATTGAAGAGAGTGATGAAGACAAGCCCGGAGTCATTTTGGATTATGACAGCACGGGCAATCTGGTCTCCATGGAAATCCTGGAAGCCTCCAAACGGGTAATGAAGCCCTCTGCCATCGAATATCACGTGGCACCTGAAGCAAAACCTGCAACATTTCAGGGATAATCAGCTTGTTTTTCTACTTTATATCGGCCGCACCATCCTGCGGGCGTGCCGTCCCAGACGCCAGACCAGAAAGCCGTTCAGGGCGCCTTCCCCGGCTTTGGGCAGGGCATAGCGTGTTGCATCGGCAGCTGCGGAAACCCCAGTGGCGAAGGATATCTCCCCGAATATGCTCTCGTAATAATCCCCGAAGGTCTCTACTCCGGCCTCTGAATGTTCCCCGATAATCCCGCTCAGGTAGGCCTGAATAATGGACCGGGCCAGGATGGTCAGGCTCTGGCCCATGGCCGGGCGCAGGTTGTAGATCTGCAGAAGCTCGCTTATGAGCTTGAGGGATGCGTAGAGGACAATTAACTGATCAATAAACTTAATGGGCGAGGCAGCCGTACCCAGACCCACATTGCGGCTGTAGAGGCGGATTCTTCTGTTGGCGGCCCTGTCCAGGGCATGGACAAAGGTTTCATCCATCTGCTTGAGCCAGGTGGCTGAGTCCAGGTGACCGTAACTGTCCAGAAGATTCTGACGGTAAGAATCAATTCTGGCCAACTCCTGCCTGTCCAGTCCCAGGGTGTCCGCGTCAACATCTTTTACCTTGTAATCCTTGAGATAACCTGCCAGCACCTCCCTGGCTTCATCCTGCTTCTGCTGGGCCAGCCAGCGGAATCTGCGTCTCTGAGCCAGCATCTTCAGAGCATTTATGTCCACTTTGGATAGACTGCGAAAGGCCAGAAACCTTCCTGCAAGCTTGATGATCACCACCAGGATCATGGCCGAAAAAAGGGCAAAGCCGAATACAGCCAGGATATTCCAGGGCATGTTCAGTGCAGCCACCTGCCCGGCGAATCTGACCCCCTGGCTGACCAGGAAAAGCCCGAGAACTGCCCCCAGGAATACCGCCGTCCACAGGGCTGTCCTGTAAATGACCCTGGGAATCCGGATACCGGTACGTTCCAGGTCCAGCATCTTTTCTTCCAGCTGCCTCTTGAGCTTTTCCTGTTCCCGGCGCAGTTCTTCCATTTCCTCAGGAGAAACGTCTCTTACCTCATGCTGACTTCCTGGTTCAGGATCAGGCTGTCCCAGACCGGTATCACTTCCCCGCATACCTTTATCCCTGCCGGTCATGTTTTCTTTGGTTGCCCGGGATTCCGGCTGTTCAGGGGCTGGCTGTTTCTCAACTGTGTCCTGGTGGTCACCGTATGGCTGGTCCAATGGATCACCCAGAACTGGACTTCGTTGCTTAATCATCATTATATATCCTGTGCATATCACTACAGCGAAACATATTTATTGACCTCCGGGGACTGGCTCTTTTGCCGCCGGGATTTTTGAGCAGTTGACAGTTATCCATCGGCAAAAGAGCCAGTCCCCTTCCAGCTTTGTGTTAATTATTGCCTCGGCTACCGGGGACAGGCACTTTTGCCGACCTTAAACCGTAAAACGGCCGGACTATCAGACGGCAAAAGAGCCAGTCCCCTTCCAGCTTAAATAAAGTGTCGCTGTAGTGATACCGGCCCGGGTAAAAGAGTTTGATGCAGCGTTGACAAATTACACACGTTCTCATAATGATCACTCAAGTTTATGGTTATCTGCTTGGTATCTGTTTAGCGCTATGCATTTAGCACGGGGACTGGCTCTTCTTGCACTTATTTTTAGCTGATGTGAAGATCATTACTGAAAAATAAGTGCGGGGAGAGCCAGTCCCCTGCTTTCCCTTTTGACTCTCAAGTGAATCAAATATTTTACTGCCAGGCTGCTGCCTGAAATAAGACCATGAGACCTCTATATTTTGATTATAATGCCACCACGCCGGTGCATGAAGACGTGGTTCAGGCCATGCTGCCCTTTTTCACTCAGAAATTCGGCAATCCCGGGTGCGGGCATATGTACGGAATGCAGGCCCGAAAGGCAATGGAGATTGCCAGGGAAAAAGTTGCAGGGCTTATCAATGCCGACCCAGGGCAAATATTTTTCACCTCCTGTGCTACTGAATCCAACAACCAGGTTTTGTCGGGAGTGCTGCAACCTCATGAGGAGTTGATAGTTTCAGCAGTTGAACACCCTTCGATAATAAAACCGGCCCATGAACTTTCAAGGACAGGCGTAACAGTCCGGACAGTATCCGTGGACAGTGACGGGCTCGTAGATCCGGACCAGCTCCTTGAGAAGCTTTCGGACAAGACGAAGCTGGTCAGCATTATGCTGGCCAACAACGAAACAGGTACTATCCAGCCTGTGGCGGATATTACATCCAGGACGCAACCAGTAGGTATCCTGGTGCATACCGATGCTGCCCAGGCTGTAGGCAAGATACCGGTTGATGTCAAAGATCTCAAGGTGGACTTTCTCAGCATTGCCGGTCACAAAATGTACGCACCCAAAGGCATAGGAGCTTTGTATGTCCGGGATCCCGGCACCCTGAAACCTTTGCTCTACGGCGGGGGGCAGGAAAAAGGGCTTCGCTCCGGAACCGAAAACATCGCTTATATTGCAGGCCTGGGTCAGGCTGCTGAACTTGCAGGCAGGGACACTGAATCCGAAGTCCGACGTCAGAAGCTTCTGGGAAAAAAATTTATACAGGGCCTGTCCAGGATAGACAGGGACTTTGTGCTGCACGCACAAAACGCTCCCAGGCTTCCAGGAACCATGTCCATAGGCTTTGCAGGCTGCAGGGCCGGTGACATCCTGTCCGGCATGATCGCCTGTAACTTGGCGGCCTCTGCAGGTGCTGCATGTCACGGCGACAATCTCAGTATGAGCCCGGTTCTTGAGGCCATGAGTGCTGACCCGTATTTCGGTCTTGGCACCATCAGATTTTCCTGGGGCAGAATGACAGCAGAAAAGGACATTGAGGAACTCTGCAGCAGACTGGAGTTCGTATTCCATGACTTTCTGATCCGCCCGGGTTAGCTTGAGTCCTTCTAAAAAAGGTTGTCTTCCTTAAGAGGAAATAAATTCAAACACCCGGTCCAGGCCCAGATGCCTGGGGGGGATGAGATAGTTTTCCGGTGCATCGGGGTAGACCCGGAAAAATGGATAATCACCGGCTGACCAGTTTTCAGGCCATGTCACTGGGAGTTCTGGCACGCTGTACTCCTTGAATTCCCTGCCTGGATTGTCCCTGGCTATTTTGCCCTTGAGCCTGCGCACCCCACTCACCGGAAACGTGGAGTGACAGGCACTGCAGACAAACCATTCGCTTTTCACCTGGGGCAGCATCTTGCCGGCCCTCTCGGTCATCATCCGTAAAAGACCAATGAGACGTCTGTTCTCTATGTCCATGGGGTGTACCAGGTCAGCCTTGGCCGCCACAAAGGCCACCCGGTTCAACCTCTTCTGCCAGAATTTTAAATACCTCAAAAGCAGGGTCCCCAGGTCTGAGCGGGGCCGCATTATCTCAAAAAGATCCAGGAGTATCTGACGATTATCATTGTAGCGCCCCACCCCGCCGGCCAACAGCGATGGAATGTCCACCAGGACCACCAGGGAGCCGGCCTGGGAAATATTTTCAAATACCGGCAGGGCTACTTCCTTTCGGTATATCCTGTATTCCACCGACATCTTCCTGGCCAGTTCCGGGTTGTCCCGGCGGGCTTTTTCAGGCAGAGGTGCAAACTGACGTCCGGCAGTCAGCCCGGCCGGCCTGCTGGAAGCAATTTCTTCCACGGTGCCTGGTGCAGCGGTCTGCCCCTGCTGGTCCAGCAGGAAGACTGAAGGGGTGATTAGGGGCTTGTAGGCCAGGATGAGACGGGCCAGAGTCTCCCGGTACAGTGCCAGGAGCCTTTGGGTTTCAATTTTTTGCCCCCGGATATATTCCAGGTAAGGGCCGGCGGCCCTGGCATAGTCGTGGTGCCTGCTGAAATGGGACAGAACATGGTCCGACCACTGGGAGTAGCTGTTGAATGCTGCAATTGCAGCATCAGCTATGCGCTCCCCGGGAAAATCAAAAAAGGACATCCTCTGGGTATGCAGCATCCAGTCCGACCGCCGGAACTGGCAGGTGTACTGGGAGCAATCCATGGTCTTCTGCGGCCACCTGCCCCTGGCCAGTTCCTCCCGAAAGGTGGAATGCGTAAAATAAGGAGGCCAATCGCCCCTGGAGGGAATCTCCCTGAAGTCTGTGATGTCCACACCTTTGCCCACATGAAAATGACCCTGGCCGAATTCCATGAGATGCGAAACGAGGGAAGTAATGAAAACAGTCTTGCCGCCCCCGGCTATTCCGGTGACCACCACGTTGTTGTGCTGCCTCAAATTGAGAGCGTTGCGCATGAAACTTTTCATTCTGGAATGACATCCTTGTTGCAAAATTTTGCGATGAATAAAAACCTGTTGGCAGAAGAAACCAAAACCAGTACCTTTTGGCAGATATATCCGGGGCAGGCAAGAAGTAAAGTAACCATTCAGTTGGTACTCTATGGTGGTTCCTTGATCCCGGCCTGAGGACCATCCCGCACCTGGGTTGCGGGTGTAGTTCGCGTTAGTATTATTTCATGTCAGGGAAAAAATGAAGACTTCCACAGAGGATAAAGACAGCACTCAGATTGTTTTCACCCGCAAAGGAATGCTCCAGGGTTTTATTAAGTGCATCCCTCTGGGTCTGGGCGTGTTCGCTTATGGCCTGGTTTTCGGGGTTCTGGCGGTCCAGGCCGGCATGAGCCCCCTGCAGGCACAGATAATGAGCCTGACAGTATTTGCGGGCGCATCCCAGCTCATGGCCCTGGAACTATGGGCCACGCAACTACCCGTCCTTGCACTTACCGTTACAGTATTTGCGGTTAACATGAGGCACCTGCTCATGGGTGCTGCCATGCGGGACTGGCTGGTTCGTCTTCCTCCCGGCAAAACGTATTTCAGTCTTTTCTTTATGACAGATGAGTCCTGGGCACTTTCAGTGAAAGAAATGGCTTCTGGCAATAAGGACGCGGGGTTTTTTCTGGGCTCGGGACTGTGCATCTACTTTTTCTGGAACAGTGCCACAGGTCTTGGAGCCACCATGTTTACCCTGGTGGACAGACTTTTTGCTGACCCGGCTGTTCTTGGCCTTGACTTTGCCTTTACAGCGGTATTTATAGCTCTACTTATATTTTTCTGGAAAGGAAAATCTCAGGTACCGGTATGGCTGATTGCAGGTATGGTGGCCTGGATTGTTTTTCTGCTTCTGCCCGGGAAGTGGTATATCATCCTTGGCGGACTGGCCGGAGGAATCGCTGGAGCCATAAAGGATGCTTGAAAGCAGCGGATTCATCTTTGCCGCGGCCATAGTACTCATGACCGCGGCCACCTATATTACCCGGGCCGGGGGTCTTTTTATCATCAGCAGAATCGCTCCTACCCAGCGCCTGCAAGCTTTTTTGAATCATGTGCCGGCTTCAATCCTGGTGGCCATAATTGTTCCCAGCCTTGTGGACAAAGGCCCGGCTGAGTTTATTGCTGCAGGCTCAACCGCGGCAGCAGCTATTCTTACCCGCAACCTGATCATATCCCTGCTGACAGGTCTGATATGTGTTTCTCTTTTAAGGACCCTGATTTTTTAGTAAGCATTCATGGGGTGCCGTATCCGGCCCGGGGACAGTCCCCGCGAGACCTTTTTATTGGATGTGGCATGGGGACTGGCTCTCCCCGGACTTATTTTTCAGTAATGATCTTCACATCAGCTAAAAATAAGTGCGGGGGTGCCTGTCTCCTGCTTTCTTTATAAGCGCTAAACAGATACACAAACGCTAAGTTGTGTGAACCTGCACAGAATTAAACGCTCTGAATATATACGATTATTCCGGCTGAACATATATCCGGCATTGGCGATTGACAATTACTCGGCCCTGGGATAAACAGCACAGGATTGTACTGGAGGGAGGGGACAGGCACCTCCGCACTGATTTTATGGCAGAAAGGCTGCAGAATATTTGAAAAAAGTGCGGGGAAAGTCAGGCATCATGCGACATAACCGTTGAACAGATGCTGTAATGGAAGTTTAGTTTTATTTTTTAATTTATGGAGGTATCGATGAAAAAAAAAGGTTTTATTTCAAGTCTTATTTTAGGCGTCTTTTTGTTCATGAGCATGTTTGCAGGACAAGTACATGCTAAAAAACTTACTGTTGCTGTTGATACGGCATTTGTGCCTTTCGAGTTCAGGTGCCCCGATACAGGAGATTATATTGGATTCGATATTGATCTCTGGGATGCCATTGCAGAAAGAATCGGGGTAGAGTATGAGCTTCAGCCCATGGATTTTTCCGGCATTGTTCCAGCTCTGCAGACGGGCAGCGTGGATGCCGCTCTGGCAGGGATCACCATTACTGCCGCACGCGAAAAAGTAGTTGACTTCTCCCACCCCTACTACGACAGCGGTCTTAGTATCATGGTAATGAAAGACAATGACGAAATCCAGGGTCCTGAAGACATAGAAGGCAGGACCATTGCTGTTCGCACAGGCACCACCAGCGCAGACCATGCCCCCAGGCTCAATCCTGCAGATATCGTCATGTTTCCCAACATTGAGGCTGCTTATATGGAGGTCCGCGCTGGACGTGTGGACGCAGCCATGCATGACACCCCGAATGTGATGTACTATATCCAGACAGCCGGTGACGGACAGGTAAAGGCCGTGGGCCCACGCATGCAGTCCCAGTCCTACGGCATAGGCTTTCCCCTTGGAAGCGAACTGCGAAATGACGTAAATGTCGCCTTTCTGGAACTGGTGGACTCGGGTGAATACGCCGAGATATACAGGAAGTGGTTCGGCACAGACCCCAACCCCAGATAATTTCCTGCCCCGCAGGTTAAACCTCCTGCGGGGCTTCTCTCCTCACCGGTTTCGGCATCCCCTGAATGGTTACATATGGATCAGCTCACTTTTTGTTTTTACTGACTACTGCGACTGGCAATATGACTTTTTGCACTCGCATCTTTTTAATACCGTATCTGTTTAGCGCTTTGGATGTGGCATGGGGACTGGCTCTCCCCGCACTTATTTTTCAGTAATGATCTTCACATCAGCAAAATAAATGCGGGGGTGCCTGTCCCCTGCTTTCCTTTAAAAAAGGGCTAAACTTTTACATTTTTTCTGACTACTGACTACTGACTACTGGCCACTGACTACTGCGACTGGCAATATGACTTTTTGCACTCGCATCTTTTTAATACTGTATCTGTTTAGCGCTTTGTGATGTGGCATGGGGACTGGCTCTCCCCGCACTTATTTTTCAGTAATGATCTTCACATCAGCAAAAAAAAGTGCGGGAGTGCCTGTCCCCTGCTTTCCTTAAAAGCGCTAAACAATCTTACATTAAGGTTGACTTATGGATTTTCAATACGATTTTGTTCTTTCCACCCTTCCTCAGTTGATGAAGGGAGTAAGGCTGACTATCCACATTACGGTTTACGGACTTCTGGGGGGAGTTGTGCTTGGAGTGGTCACCGGTCTTATAATGGCTTACAGGATACCTTTTCTCCGCTGGATTGGAGCCACCTATGTATGGATCATCAGGGGGACCCCGATAGTGGTGCAGGCCATGTTCGTCTACTTTGCTCTGCCGCTGGCCATGGGTATCCGCATGACCGGAGTATATGCCGCTATTCTTGTCCTGGCCATAAACGCCGGGGCCTATATTTCCGAGATAGTCAGAGGGGCAGTCCTGTCCATCAGCAAGGGGCTGGTGGATGCAGGACTGGCCCTGGGTCTTTCCAGGATTCAGGTTACAGGATATGTTGTGGGCCCCCTGGCTTTTCGAAGAATGATTCCTCCCCTGGGCAATCAGTTCATCATCGGACTGAAAGACACTTCACTGTTTATTGTCATAGGAGTCGGCGAGTTGACCCGCCAGGGCCAGGAAATAATGGCTTCATCATTCAGGGCGTTGGAAGTATGGACTGCAGTTGCAATTATATATCTGCTTCTGACCACTGTGCTGGCGCTTTCCCTGCGCTGGCTGGAACGGAGAATGAAGATAATATGAAAATCGTTGAATGTAAAAAAGTATGCAAAAGCTTTGGAGAGGCCAAAGTCCTGCATGATATCGACCTGTCCATAGATGCCGGCGAAGTTGTGGTTGTCCTGGGTCCTTCGGGTTCCGGCAAATCAACCCTGTTGCGGTGCTTCAATGTCCTGGAAACCATCACCTCCGGAGATCTCCTGGTGGACGGCAAAAGCGTTATAGATCCTGATACGGATATTCGACATATTCGACAGGAAGCCGGCATGGTTTTCCAGCAGTTCAACCTGTTTCCTCAAATGACCGCTTTGCAAAATGTGGCATTCGGTCCCAGGAAGGTCAGAGGAATCCCCAAAAAAGAAGCTAATGAACTGGCCATGGAGCTATTAAAAAAGGTGGGACTGGCTGAAAGGGCCACTTATCACCCTTTCCAGCTCTCAGGAGGGCAGCAGCAGCGCGTCGCCATTGCCAGGGCTCTGGCTGTTAAACCCAAGCTCATGCTGTTTGACGAGCCTACCTCTGCTTTGGATCCGGAACTCAAAGGTGAAGTTCTCTCAGTGATGCGCTCCCTTGCATAAGAAGGCATGACCATGATAGTGGTATCCCACGAGATTCGATTTGCCCTCAACGTAGGCAACCGGCTGATCTTTATGGATGATGGCCGCATTATTCACGATGGTGATCCCAGGGAACTATATGAAAACCCTCCCACAGAGAGGTTGCGGGACTTTCTGCACGCCATTCAGTAATGACCTGATCACCGGCTGGTTAATAATGATTTCCGGGCAAGGCCGGCAGTTGCATGCAGTATGGGAGCGTTTCAGATAGCACCGCAAAAAATTTTCCTGGTCCGGGGCACAGAGCGACCGGACCAGGAAGATTCCACGACCAGGGTTATTTCTTGGGTCCTTCCCTGTAAGCCCGTTCAAACTCTTCTTTGGCTTTGGAAAAACTCTTTTTCCACGCCGACCAGGATTTTTCCATGCCCTGTTTCAGGTCCTCCCAGCCTGACTCATCCTTATCCCGGACGTTTGACAATTTGCTTTCCAGTTCTTTGAGCTTTTTACGCAACTCCAGCATCTGCTGCTGATATTCGTCCTTGAGTTCTCCCTCGGCCTGAGCGGCTTCCTCCGTCAACTTGTCCAGGTCCTTGTTTAATTCGTCCATCTTGACCTTGAGTCTGAGAATATATTCGTCCTTATTTTCGTCCATTCAACTTCCTCCTTATTCCTGAATAGGCATTTCATATCAGGTCACCTCTTTGCTTGGCAAGCATGATGCGCCTGAAAAACCGACTTTTTGCTGGAAAATCAACCATGGCCGGCTCTGCTTTATTGATTGCAATCTATGATGCACCTGCAAAAAGTCGAGAAAATGAATAATTCAGAAATCAACAATCCGTAACTTCTCAATAATTCTGGGCGATCTTACACTAAGAAAATACCTGGATTCCGGCTTTCGCTGGAATGACGAATGAAAACAGGTCGTTGCATTGTGATGTCATACCGGCGGAAGCCGGTATCCAGGAATACTGCCCGGAGTTATTGAGAAGTTACTCAACAATCTACATAAATATTTGATTTTACTGACATCTGACGTCTGATCTCTGACGTCTGTGACGTCTGTGACTGCAAAAATGACTTTTTGCAGTCACATCATCTATTATAATCTTATCAATTTTTAACCATGAATTCACGGGGTTCTGCTTGACAAAAAAAAGTATGCGCTTAAAATGAGAAACGCATTTACTTAAGTAATAATGAAAATTTCATTGTATCCGAATATATTGAACTTTGCGTAACAGTTTAGCCATTTGCAGGTGGCACGGGGACTGGCTCTCCCCGCACTAATTTTTTGCTGATGTGAAGATCATTACTGAAAAATAAGTGCGGGGGTGCCTGTCCCCTGCTTTCCATAGAAAAGGGCTAAACCGTTAAAACTTTGCCAAGAAAACCGGCAATACTGGGTGTACCTGATTGAATAAGACAAGTAAAATCCATGTAATTGAAAACCAGTGGATCCCCATGAGTGACGGCTGCAGGATAGCAGCCAAGATATGGCTGCCTGTATCAGCTGAAAAAAACCCCGTACCAGCCATCCTGGAGTACATCCCCTACAGAAAAAGAGACATTAAGGCCAGGCGTGATTCCCAGATACACGGTTTTTTTGCTGAACACGGCTACGTCTGTATCCGGGCGGATCTGCGTGGAAGCGGTGACTCAGAAGGAGTGCTCAGGGATGAATACCTTAAACAGGAACTCGACGACGGGATGGAGATCCTGACCTGGATTGCTTCTCAGCCCTGGTGCAATGGCCGCATTGGCATGATGGGCATTTCCTGGGGCGGATTCAATGCTCTGCAGATCGCCGCCCTGCAGCCTCCCCAGCTCAAAGCCGTAATCTCGGTCTGCTCCTCGGACGACAGGTATGCCGACGACATCCACTACATGGGAGGCTGCCTGCTTACTGACCAGCTCTCCTGGGCCTCCACCATGTTCGCCTACAATTCCTGTCCTCCTGACCCGCTAATAGCCGGAGAAAAATGGAAGGACATGTGGATGGAAAGGCTGGAGGGAAGCGGGCTGTGGCTGAAAAACTGGCTTGGCCACCAGAAGAAGGACTCCTACTGGAAACACGCATCAATCTGCGAGGATTACAGCGCCATTCAGGTGCCTGTATTCGCTGTCAGCGGCTGGGCTGACGGCTATTCCAACCCTGTTTTCAGGCTGCTTGAGAACCTTTCATCTCCGGTCAAGGGCCTTGTGGGACCCTGGGGACATAAGTACCCACACATGGTCGAACTGGGTCCGGAAATCGATTTTCCCGGGGAATGCCTCAGGTGGTGGGACAAATGGCTGAAAGGCGTTGAAACCAGCATCATGGACGAACCACCGTTGCGGGTCTGGATGCAGGATACGGTTTCTCCCCTGGTTTCCGAAAGGCCCGGGAGGTGGGTGGCGGAAGATAAATGGCCCTCACCCGACATCAAAAGCCTGGAACTGTGCATCACCTCTTACGGACTGGAAACCCAGCCCAACAGGAATAACCGCGACCGCTGCATGGAGATACAAAGCCCCTTGAGTGTTGGGCTTTTCGGTGGCAAATGGTGTTCATACTCTGAATCCACCGATCTGCCCTGGGACCAGCGCGAGGAAGACGGCGGAGCCCTGGTCTTCGAGACACCCCCCCTGCAGAAAAGAACCGAGATCCTGGGAAGACCCATGGCCCTGCTGGAGCTGTCTTCCAACAAACCCCAGGCCATGGTGGCGGTCAGGCTTTCGGACATCGGCAAGGACGGCCGAGGCACAAGGGTTACCTTCGGCCTGCTGAACCTGACTCACAGGAACAGCCATGAATCCCCGGAAGAACTGGAGCCGGATCAAAAATACCTGGTCAGGGTTCCCATGAACTTTATCGCCCAGAGCTTTCCCGCCGGACACAGGATCAGGCTCTCGATATCCACCTCTTACTGGCCAGTGGCCTGGCCTTCTCCAGAACCGGTAAAAATCTCACTTTATCCGGACAGCTCCAGACTTGTCCTGCCTGTAAGAAATCCCTCAACACTGGATCAAACCCTTGCCCCTTTTGATCCTCCGCCTGCCCTGGAGGGCATAAAGACAACCCTTCTGGTACCGGCAAAAAGGGAATGGACCGTGACGCACAACTTGGCCGACAATACAGTCAAGGTAAACGTAGTCAACAACGACCCCAAAATACTACTGGAACCCATCAACCTCGCCATACAGAAGGATGTCCACGAAACTTTCTCCTACTCCAGCAACAACTACGATACAGTGCGGGGAGAGGTGGTTTCCAGGAGAAGCTTTCAAAGAGACGGCCTGGAACTGTCAACCATAACCAGGACGGTACTGACCTCCACCAGAACACATTTTAAAATCACAGCCACCCTGGACGCTTTTGAAGGAGACGCCAGGATTTTCAGCAAAAGCTGGGATGAAGACATACCCAGGGAACTGGTTTAGGTTTTCCTCTTTCATGGCATTTTACCTGCCTTTTCCAGAATAACACCTTCAACCCCTCAAGCTAAGCTTATCCGGAGACATTTTCATGCCTAAAAAGAATATTTTTATTGTCGGTTTGGACGAATTCAACAAACAACTTCTGCAGCAGCTCCCCCAGGCATCTGAGTGTGAATTTCACGCTGCCCTGGATATCTCTGACATAAGAAATGTCCAGTCCTATGATATGCAGCACCTTATAGACAAAGCTGTGTCCAGGATGGAGGCTTTTGAAGGTTCGGTGGACGGAGTAGCTACCTATTATGATTTTCCCGGCACAGAACTTGTGCCCATACTTGCCAGGCGCTTCAACCTGCCCGGCCCCACCCTGGAAAGCGTTATCAAATGTGAACACAAGTACTGGAGCAGGCTGGAACAGAAAGAAATCATTCCGGAACACATCCCGAGTTTTCAGGCCTTTAATCCCTTTGATTCCAGGGCGTATGAAAAAATCCAGGTCCTGCCGCCTTTCTGGATCAAGCCCATAAAGTCCTTCAAGTCTTTTCTGTCCTTCCGGGTCAGCGATGAAAGCCAGTTTGAGGAAGCCGTGGACAAAATCAAAAAAGACATCGGCTTCATGGGAGAACCGTTTAAATACCTTATGCAGAACTACGCCGAGATACCCTACGAAATGGCCTACATGCAGGAAAACTGCCTGGCTGAATCACCCATTGGGGGTCTGCAGTGTACACTGGAAGGCTACTGCTGCAATGGACAAGTGGTGGGCTACGGGATCGTGGATTCCATTCAGGAAATAATGAGTTCTTCATTTGCCAGGTACCAGTACCCCTCTATTCTGCCCCTGGAGATCCAACACAGGATCATGGACATAGCCAGAAAGGTCATCACCCATATAGGTCTGGACAATTCAGCCTTCAACATGGAGTTTTTTTATCACCAGACCTCAGGACAGGTCTATCTCCTGGAGATAAACCCCAGAATATCCCAGGCGCACACTGACCTTTTCGCCAAAGTCCACGGCTATTCTCATCTTTCCATCATGCTGGACCTCTGTCTGGGCAGAAAGCCCCGGGTTATGGAAAGAAAGGGGGCCTTCACCGCTGCCGGCAATTTTATGGTCAGAACCTTTGAACAGGGGGTGGTGGTCCAGGCTCCTGGACCGGAACAGATTAAAAAAGTGCAGGAAATGTTTCCAGACACAAAGGTTAAAATTATGGTTAAACAGGGCGACAGACTCTCGGAGCTTCTGGCCCTGCAGGACAGCTACAGTTACGAACTGGCCAATATCATCATCGGAGGCAAGGACGAATCGGACCTGCTGGAAAAATATAACAATGTACTTGATATTTTGAGCTTCAAGATCGATAAGGAGGAATATATAGCAGAAATATAGCACCACAGGACGGCACATCCCATCAGGGGGTCCTCGGTGGTGACTCATGGCATTAGGCCAGGGGACTGTCCCGCACTTATTTTTCTAACTCTCGCATCTGTAAATTGTTCATCAGAAAAAAATAAGTGCGGGACTGTCCTCCTGGCCGGTATCTGCCCCCCTGAATGGTTACAACGAAACGAAGCTGCTGTTTCTCATTCCATGGTAATGTAAGGTTTATTGATGGGCGGTATATTCATCGAGAAGTCTGCGAATCATTTTTTGATATTGGGTATTATATTTTTTTGCTTCCTTCTTAAAAAAATCCACACTCGTTTTGCTCAGAGTAATTGTGACCTTAATGGTTTCATCTTTTAAAGCAAGCTCTTCCGGCGATGGAAGAAAGTCAGAGACGACCTTGACCTTCCCCATTGGTTCGTCCGTGTACTTGATTTTCTCTTTCATAAATTTTTTTTCCTTCGCCAATATCCGGCGCCGATTATTCTGATTATGTTCTTTCTATATATTGTAATCGTTACCATTAAAGAATTGACTCTGGGCACTTCTTGAGGATATGTAGTTCCATGAAGGGGATGGAGTTCCCCCTGGTAACCGCCGTGATGCTGATGACTCCTGTTATTTCTGAAAATGTGGCGGTTTTGTATATTATCAGCCACGCCTTGAGCGTGGCTTTTTTGTGGAAATAATGTCATGAACAAGATATTGTTGCTGGCGGTGGCCGGGGCCTGTGGAACGCTTCTTAGATACTGGCTGTCAGTAGCCATGCACACCATTCTTGGACCCGGCTTTCCCTGGGGTACCTGGGCGGTGAACATCCTGGGATGTTTTCTGTTCGGCCTTTTCTGGATAATGATTCTGGAACGAGGAATTTTACCGGCTCATTTGCGCATCGTTGTTCTAGTGGGGTTTATGGGGGCATTCACCACCTTTTCCACCTACATCTTTGAGTGCTCGGCCCTGATTCAGGACACTCAGTGGTTCAAACTGGGCCTGAACATTCTGGGACAGAACATCCTGGGCTTTTTTGCTCTTTATCTGGGGATTGTGCTGGGAAGATTTATCTGAGGTATCTGTTTAGCGCTTTGCATGTGGCACGGCTTCCTGCCCGGAGGCATACAGCCCGGAGGAGGACTGGCTCTCCCCGCACTTATTTTTAGCTGATGTGAAGATCATTACTGAAAAATAAGTGCGGGGTGCCTGTCCCCTGCTTTCCTTCTAAAAAAGTGTCGCTGTAGTGTTACTCCTGTTCCCGTAAAAAACTCTCTATCTCCTGCCTGGTATTCTCAAACCTTGCCTGCAAAATTTTAACCTGTTCCGGCAATTGCTTAACATCGTTATCCCTGAAAAGCTGCTCCAGCCGGGCTGCAGTTTCAGACAACGGCATGCAGCCTGTATTGCCCGAGGTGCCTTTAATAGCATGGGCCGTCTTCCGCCCCCTGTTGTCTATGCCTGCCTCTGCCTCCTCCTGGATGATTCTTATTTGATCTGGAACTGTCTGCAGAAAGGCCGTCATGATTTCCGCTGCAAGCTCTATATCTCCATCCAGTCTTTCCATGAGGGCTGCCCGGTCAAAAAAAGTAACTGTCTGTTCAGACGCAGCAACAGAACCTCCGGATAAGCCTTGATTTGATGCACGCATATCCTGGTTTTCCAGCTCCTTCCGGGGTGACTCGAGCAAAGACAGCCACTGGTGGATCTTTTGCTGCAGGGTCTGACTTCTAACCGGCTTGGTAATGTAATCATCCATACCGGCATCCAGACACTTGTCCTTATCGTCCTTCATGGCATGAGCCGTCAATGCTATTATAGGGATCCTGAATCCAGTGCCTCCAGAATCTCTCTCAAGGACTGCGATGTCGGAGTGCATTTCTTTCTCCAGTTTTCTTATCTGCCTTGCCGCTTCCAGACCGTCCATGCCGGGCATCTGGATGTCCATGAGCACCAGATCCACCCCACCGTTTTTAAAAACCTCCAGCGCCTCTATGCCATCCTGGGCAAAGACCGCCTCATGGCCCAGCTTGTCCAGTATCTTTCCAACCACCATGCGGTTTACCTGGTTGTCTTCAGCCAAAAGTATCCTGCCCGGCCTGTCTGCATGCTTATTATGTACTGCGTCTGGGCTATCATCTCGTTCACCCTGTTCACATTGAAACATATCGCGGTACAACACAACGGTAAACCAAAACCTGGAACCCTTGCCTGGAGTACTTTCAACACCGATTTCTCCACCCATGAGATTTACAAGTTGCCTGGAAATAGCCAGGCCAAGCCCTGTACCCCCCTGCCTCCTGGAAGAACTGCTGTCTACCTGGGAAAATTTGTCAAAAAGCCGGTCGACCTTGTCGGTTTCTATTCCAACCCCGGTATCCAGAACCTCGAAATAAATCAGGTATTCTTGTTCTATCTGGTATTTCAGAGATACGTTCAGCCTGATTTGCCCTTGATCGGTAAATTTCAGGGCATTGCCGGTGAGATTGGATAACACCTGCATCAATCGCAGGTCATCTCCACACACACAGGAAGGCAGATCACTGGACAGGTGGCAATGAAACTGAAGGCCCTTGTGCTCGGCCCGCAGAGCCATATCCCTGCAGATATCTTCCACCACCCGGTGCAGGTTGAAATCATTGTGGGATATTTCAAGTTTGCCGGCCTCGATCTTGGAAAAATCCAGGATATCGTTTATCAGTCCAAAAAGAGTCTCGCCGCTCGACTTTATGACCCTGGCGACCCCCTCTTGCTCTTTACTCAACCCGGAATCCAGCAGGTGCTCTGTCATTCCGATGACACCGTTGAGGGGGGTGCGGATCTCGTGGCTCATATTGGCCAGGAACTCGCTTTTGGCCTGGCTGGCCTCTTCTGCGGCCTGTTTGGCCTGGACCAGTTCTTTTTGTGTGTTTTTCAGCTTGGTAATATCCTGAAAAGAGGTGTAAACCATGTGCGGGGTTTCAGAGCCCGGGCGAAAAAGAGGGACTGCATTAATGACTATCCATCTGTAATCCTGCTGAACGGTGTTGTATACTCCCATGACCACCATGTTAACTTTCCGGCCGGTCTTCAAAGCCAGCATGGCCGGATGTTCATGACCGGGAAAAGGGGTCCCGTCCTCTTGCAACGCATGCCACTCAGGATCCATGGACGTCCGCCCCTGCATCTGATCCAGCGACAGCCCCAGTATCTCCAGAGCCGCCGGATTTGCCTCTATGATACTGCCACCTGCATCCTGATAGACCACCCCCTGAGACATGGTCTCGAAAAGTATCCTGTGTTTTTCTCTGGCATGCCGTGCTTCCAGTTCAGCAGCGGCACGGACTGCAAAAATCCTCAGCAGGGAATGAGTCTGGGGATCCTCCTGCATGGGTTTGTCGTCCATCAGGGCCATAATGCCGCAAACATTGCCTTCGCTGTCCCGCAGAGGTGTTCCCCAGTAACTGTGGGCATTTACTTCTGTGAGCAGATGATCATTGGGAAAGGCTTTCTGCACATCGTTTTGGAAAAAGCATGTTTGCCTGTTCACCAGGTTTGCACACGGTGTACCTTTGAGATGGTATGAAAAGTTGTCTTCAAAATGGTCACTGTCCCAGACCGCTATGGTCCTGGCAATTTCCGGGTCATGTCTTTCCACCACCGCAACAAGGGCAAACCTTTTCTGCTGGGAAACAGCCAGATACCTGACCAGGAACCGGAAAATATCCTCATCGTTTCTAGCGCCGCTCTCTGCTATTACCTTCAGGGTTTCCTGGTAATTCTTGAGCTGGGAAATATCCTGGAAAACAACCACCGCCCCTGATTGCTGATTGTCTATAAAAATCGGGGTGACATTCAGCCATACTGGAAATATGCGGCCGTCTTTTCTAAAAAAAATATCTTCTCTGTGCCTTGGTTGCCCGTCTTGAAGTGTCTTGAATACAGGGCACTCCTGGACAGGGTAAACCCTGCCGTCCGGATAGTGGTGATGAAAGAGAAGATGCTGATTCTTCTGCAGAAGTTCTTCTTCTGAAAACCCGAGTATTTCAACTGCGGCAGGATTAACAAAGGTACATATCCCCTCACTGTCGACACCGTATACCCCTTCTCCCAGGGCGCTTAGAAGAGTACTCTGCATCTGAAACTGGCGCAAGACCTCCTGCTGAGAATCTTTTCGCCGGCTTATATCGGAAATAAATCCCTGATAATATTTCTCCCCACTTGCTTTACTTGTCATGACCCGGACATTCATGGAGATCCAGAAAGTGGAACCGTCCAGGCGTTTGTGCAGACTTTCAAAATTGGAAACCTCCCCATGGGTTTCCAGCAGTTGTTTATACCTCGCCCTTTCGCCGGGGTCTGCATATACTTGGGTTGCAATATCAGTAACCTGCGCCAGCATGACCTCCTGGGAAGGGTAGCCGTACATCCGCGCCATTTCAGGGTTGACCTTTAAATACCTCCCCAGCGGGGTAGATTGAAAGATACCCACTGGAGCGGCGTTAAATATCTCCTGCATCTCTTCCATGCTGTAATCATAAAAAGTACTGCAGGGTTTTACTGTCTTATCCATATTGTCTCCGGGCGATTTGCTTGCGAACATTGCCCATCTCTGAAGATCCCATTGGAGTCAGTCTCAGTGTCTGAACTTGATAACTGGACAGTCAAAAGTTTTTTGTAATTATAAATTATTCGGCGCTTAGTACAAATTTCGGAACAACATGTTGGTCGTTAAAATCGGTTCGTGGTGCCTGGTTCTTCGTTCCTGGTTACCTCTCGTTCCCGGGCTCCAGCCTTGGGGAGCTTAGTTCTTGCGGCACCAGCCGTTTCTTAAAAAATGTGGCTGCAGCTACAAAAAAGCGATGTCCCCAGGCTGGAGCCTGGGAACAAGAAAAGAATAAAGAGCCCAGGCAGCCTGGCAGGCGAGACACCCTGCAGGACAGGCACCACTCTTCAACCGTGAGCGGCAAAGCCGCCCGCCTGTCCCGTGAAACAAACGTAGTTTCAGCGTAGCTGGTTTCACTGGGATGTGCAACGAAGTTGCCCGTGCCAAA
>PWSL01000394.1 GCA_003563255.1 Desulfonatronospira sp.
GACATGCGCTTGACAGCAAACTCCACTTCGTCATCATAGTGATTGGATATTTCATTGAGCATTTCATCCAGGTTTCCGGATTCTTCACCCACAGCCACCATGTTTACCACCATTGGGGTGAAATATCTGGCCGACTTCAGGGGGGCGGAGATGCCCCGGCCTTCCTTCAGCTGGTCCTGGAGCTTTAAAAACTCTCTGGAAATGGCAGCATTTCCGATGGTCCCGGACAACACTGAAAGGGTATTCAGAACCGAGACTCCACTGGCCTGGAGGATGGAGAAAATATTGGAAAACCTGGCCATGGCCCCTTTCTGGAAAACCGGCCCGATAACAGGCATTCTAAGAAGCAGCCAGTCCTTTTGAAACTGTCCGGTAGGTGTGCTTAAATACATCTTTATACCTGCAAACCCCAAAATGGCCCCTGTGATACATACCAGCCAGTAACCCACAATAAACTCATAGATCACCAGGTTTATCCGGGTAGGAAGAGGCAGGTCCACGCCGGCATCCTCAAAGATTTCTATGAACTGGGGCAGAATAAATGTAAGCAGAAACAAAAAAGCGATAAACATGGCCACCAGAACAATCTTGGGATAGCGGGTGGCGCTTTTGATATCCGAATTGACTTTATGTTCGTGATCAAGAAGGAATACCAGGCGATTTAAAACCTCTCCCAGTCGTCCGCTGCTCTCACCTGCCTGGATCATGCTGCAGTAAAGATTGGAAAAAACCCTGGGATGTTTTCTGAATGCTTCGCTGATGGACATACCGCCCTGGATGTCCCTGCCTATGGCTGCGCAGGCCTTTTTTAGTCTGAGGTTTTCGCTTTGCTGTTCCAGGATCTCCATGAGACTGGTGATGTTTATGCCGGCATTGAACAGGGTACGGAACTGCTTGGTAAAAAGTATCAATTCCGTGGTCTTGACCGTGGCCAGCATCAGGTTGATACGTTCTTCCAGTCCTCCGAGGGAAGAGGATGATACTGGGGAAACCTTTTGGGGAATATACCCCTGGGCAGCCAGTTTTTGCTGGGCCTCCTGGGGGCTGTCGGCCTGGATTGTGCCCGAGACTTCCGTCCCGTCCTGATTTATGGCTTTGTAATTAAAGTGTGTCATAGGCTTATAGTATGGGGCTTTTGGCACGGGGCATGCTAATGGCCCCATGCCCGTCAGGTCATCACCACCGCTATCGCTTCCTCCACGGTAGTCCGGCCCTGGCAGACCTTCTCAGCGGCGTCATTGCTCAGGGTGCGCAGATTGCCGGTCTGTACCGCATGCCTGGTTATCTCTCCTGAGGAGGCCTTTTTAACTACCATATCTCTAATTTCATCATCGATTTTAAGAATTTCAAAAACTGCAGTCCTGCCCCTGTAGCCGGAATTCATGCATTTGTAACATCCCCTGCCCCTTAAGAAATTACAGCTGGAGTTTTCCAGCCCAAGGGCCTTCAGACTTTCCCGTGGGGGATCATAGGGCTCGGCGCATTCAGGGCATACCCGGCGCAGCAGGCGCTGGGCAAAGGAAACCAGCAGGGTTGAGGCCACCAGAAAGGGCTCGATGCCCATATCTATAAACCTGTTGATGGCTCCCGCGGCATCGTTGGTATGCACTGTGGACAACACCCTGTGCCCTGTCATGGCCGACTGTACCGCGATGTTGGCGGTTTCAGAATCCCGTATCTCCCCCACCATGATAACATCCGGGTCCTGACGCAGGATGGAGCGCAGCCCTGAGGCAAAGGTCATCCCGGCCCTGCGGTTGAGCTGGACCTGCCTTATGCCCTCCACCCTGTACTCCACCGGGTCTTCAAGGGTGATGATATTGACTTCGGGATCCTTGATCCGCCTGAGTATGGCATACAGACTGGTGCTCTTGCCGCTGCCGGTGGGACCGGTGGACAGGATCATGCCGTAGGGCTTCTGAATCACGGACTCCATCTTGGCCAGGTCCTGGCTGTTCATGCCCAGGTCGTCCAGGGTGTAAGCCCCGGCGCTCATGTCCAATAGGCGCATGACCACGTTTTCACCGTATATGGTTGGGATACAGGAAACCCTGATATTGATTTCACGCTGATTCATGATGACTGTAAAGCGACCGTCCTGGGGAACGCGGGTTATTGCAATATCCATATTGGCCAGAATTTTGATTCTTGAAACCAGAGCGGGCATGAGTTTTTTGGGCGGAGTGGAGACTTCGCGCAGCTTGCCGTCCATCCGGAACCTGGTCTGGACTGCTTCTTTTTCCGGGCTGATGTGAATATCGCTGGCTTTTTCACTTACGGCCTGCGCAATGAGGGAATTTACCAGTTTGATAACCGGGGCCTGGTCAGCCTGGTTCTCCATTGCGCTGACATCCATGTCCCGGGGGGCTTCTTCATCAGTATCCTCCGTGGAAATCGTGGATTCCACGCTTTCCATGATATCGTCAAGACCTTTATAAAAACCATACATAGTGGAAAACAGCTGATCATACTCAGCCTCGGTGCACACAACCGGCTCCACCTCCATATTGATATATACCTCCAGGGAGTCCTGGGCTTCAATATCCAGGGGGTCTGTCATGCCCACAGCAAGAAGATTGCCCCTTCGTTCCAGGGGAACCGTTTCGTATTTCCTGGCAATTTCATATGGAACCAGTTCGGCCAGGCCAAGATCCAAGGGAAAACCGGCTGGATTATACTTGGGGATTCGCAGTTGCCGGCTCAGGACATCTACCAGGTCTTCCTCGCGGCAAATATTGGAGCGGACCAGGTATTGCCCAAGCTTGAGTTTCGCCTTCTTATGTTCAGTCAGGGCCCTGTCCAGCTGTTCCCTGCTGACAAGGCCCTGTTCCACCAGCATTTCACCAAGGCGTATCTTCTTTCTCAAAGCTGCATCCTTTTATAGTATTGCTTCCAGATTCACGGTTCCAGTTGCGCAGATCAAGGTGGAAGCATAAAATGCACCAGTCAGTGCATTTTAGTAACTTGAAGCGTATTGGCAATATAATTCAGACAGTTAGCATTACAGCGAAACTTATGATTGACCTGCGGGGACTGGCTCTCCCCGCACTTATTTTTTCCAATAAAACCAAGATCATTACAAAAAAATAAGTGCGGGGGTGCCTGTCCCCAATTGAGGCAGGCATAAAATTATATAAGTTTCGCTGTAGTGTTAGCATTTGCATAGTTTCTTTCTTTCTTGTTCCCACGCTCTGCGTGGGAACATCTTCGGGACGCTCCGCGTCCACCCATGACCGCAGAGCGGTCCAGATACGCTCCCACGCAGAGCGTGGGAGCGATAAGAAAAGAAGGAACTCGAAGGGGACTGGCTCTTTTGCCGCCGAGAGCCCGGCCATTTTTCGGTTTGAGTTCGGCAAGAGTGCCTGTCCCCGGTGGCCGAGGCAAAATTTAACCCAAAGTGTCGCTGTAGAGTTACCAAATAACAGATAAAAAAAACTGTGTTGCGGGCACTGTCCGTCTCAGCTGAAAAAATACATCCCTTCCAGGTCCAGTATTTCCGCCCGGTCATAAAGCTCCCGGGGAAGAACCTGCAGGGCTTTTTGGGCTTTGTCCATTGTGGAAAAAGAATCATAGGTCACCACATGGTACCGGAGTCCGTCTGCAGGGTCCCAGGTGCAGAGCACCCGCAGGTGCTCCAGGTTCTTCATGATGTGAGTATAAGCCTGATCAAGCTGCCGGTGCATGGATATGGTGATCCAGTACCTTTTATCATTATCGGGGGAAACGGGCGATGTTGCGGGGATGTTGATCCGCATGCCCCTGTAGATAATATCAGGGTCGACAATGGCGGGATTGGCCTTGATTATCTCATGCAACAATGACTCGGTACCGAAGCCGTAAATCCTTTCGAGGATATCCCACAGGCTTTCATAGCTGTGGACTATGACAAAGCCCAGGCTCTGAGGAGTATTAAAATCATCCACCTCTGCAGGTTTTGTGTCCGGATCATCCCCTGAAACAGGCTTCTCGACTGTTGCTGCAGCCTTTTTCTCAGCAAAAGTGAGATCATAATGATCCAACAGTTCAAACCCGGGTTTTTCTGTTGGTAAATAGTGCCCCCACTGCACTTGTGTTTTGAACATGGAAGTAGATTTTTCAGGAACGGAATGGTCCTGAATGGTTCTATCAATCACGGCCATGTCGGCAGGATTCGGGATGACCGGGGTAAAGACCCACAGCATGACAATGACGGCTGCTGCTGCACCGGCTCTCCAGGTGAAGCGCCTGAAAGATGAGGTTTTATTAAGGGATTGCAGGGAGTTGGATGCATTCTGCACGATTTCAGGGGTGACCCTGTATTTCCCTTTAATGATCAGGGTCAGAATAATATTGTGGCATAGATTGATGATTTTGCGGGGATATCCCCCGGTCAGGGAGTGCACTGTGCCAATGGCACTGCGGGTAAAATACACCTTTTCCAGGTCAAGGTTCCCGGCGCAGGATCTTTCCAGGCGGTATTTTATAAAAAAACCGGTATCTTTAAGACTCAAGGGCAAAAGCCTGTGGTAAAGACCTATCCTGTCCGCAAAATTGGGCATTTTTTCCAGTAATTGGTCTATCTCGCTCTGAGCAAAGATTACAATCTGCAGGAGCTTTTCCTGGTTGGTCTCAAAGTTCAGAAGTTCCCGCAGGATCTCGGCCCCGGATGTAGTGAGCTTCTGGCCCTCGTCCACCACCAGGATTACTGTCTTTTTCTGCTCCACCCCCTGGTGATAGAGATAATCTTTGATCATCTCCTTGTGCTGCCAGGCGTTTGTGCATGTGGCAGCCCGGTCGGCACCGCTGAACATGGCATTGATTGCGGCCAGCATCTCCAGCTCATTATCAAAGGAAGGGTCCAGGATCATGTGCATTTCCAGGGAATCGTCCCCGGACAGGGACCGGAGCAGATGCCTGCAGACTGTAGTCTTGCCCGTGCCCACATCACCTCTGACCACGCACAGACCCCGGCGCAGGCGGATGGCTATCTCCAGCTTCTGCAGGCACTCAGCGTGCCTGGAAGAGCGAAAGAACAGTTCCGGGTCAGGGGAATTGGAAAAGGGCTCCCTGGAGAGATTGAGCAGCTTATAGTATTCCATGTCTAAGGTCTTAACAGTATTCCATGATCTTTTATTTGATCGTTCCTACGCTCTGTATCTTCTTGATCGTTCCTACGCTCTGCGTGGGAACGTCTTTCGACCGCTCCCGCGGTCATTTGTGGACGCGGAGCGTCCGGGGAATGTTCCCACGCAGAGCGTGGGAACAATAAGAGGGAACAACAATAAAGAATATATTCCCGCCCTGGCGGGACAGAGCGTGGGAACAATAAACTCTACCTTCTATGAATGGGTCTCTGGGGCAGAATATGCGGAGTAATAAAGACCAGTACCTCCTGCATGTCCTTGCTGCGAAGGTCCCGCTTAAACAAATTTCCCAGCAGAGGAACATTCATAAGTCCGGGGACTCCGCTTTCCCGGCCTAAGCTGGATTCCTTGGTCAAGCCGGAGATGACCACGGTTTCTCCACTTGACACCACGAGATTGGTTTGGGTGTGTTTTTTTATGATTAAGGGGTATCCTTGGACTTGTCTGCTGAAATCAACTTCTTCCTTTTTAATATTGACATGCAGCCTCAGTTGATCCTGGTCCAATATATTTGGGGTCATCTCCAGCCTGAGCATGGCTTCCTTAAAGTCAATAGTAATCGATGATATTGTTTCGCCAATAAACTCTCTGACAGGGTAGGGTACTTCTTCGCCATGTTGGGTAAACGCCATCTGGTTGTTCAGGGTAGTCAGGGAAGGAGAGGACAAAATGTTCAGCTTATCCTCCTTCTGCAGAGCTGTCAGCTGCATTTCCAGCATATTGCCGCTCATGATGCCGTACATTGCTTCCAGGGTCATGCCCCGTTCTTCAACCTCAGCAGGAAAGTCCAGGACGGTTTGACCACCAGGTGCAATATACAGGCGCTCGTCCCCATGAATCCTTTCTGACCTGTACCGTCCTCCCCATTGCAGACCCAGATCCCTGGCCGTCTCTTGAGTGGCCTCGACAATATGGGCTTCCAGCAGGATCTGGGCCCTGGGCTGGTCCAGATGCCTGAAAACATGCAGAACGCGCTGGGTATCTTCGTGTGTAGCCTGAATGATCAGGGCGTTGTTTTCCCTGTCCACAAACAAGTTGCCCTGACGTCCATCTGAACTGATATTTTCAAGCAAGGCCTGCAATGTTTCTTCCAGTTGATCCAGGTTATCGTCATCATCGTCAATTCCCCTGTTTACTATATGGGCATATTCTATATCCACAACAGTGGTCTGTACAGGCTCAACATTTCTTTTGACACTCCTGAGTGCGACTTCCGTTTCCTTGTCCTGGATGCTTTGGACCCTGATAATGTCGCCCTCCCAGGAATAGCTCAGACCGTTGGTGCGGACAATACTCAAAAACGCCTGGTCCCAGGGGATGTCCCGCAGGTCTATACTCATGCTGCCCTCAACATTGTTGCTCATGACTATATTTTGCTCGGCTGCAGCTGCCAGGGCACGCAAAATTACTCTAATGTCGATATCCCGGAATTTTAGGTTCACATTTTCCCGGGGTAGTCTGCGCAGGTCGTCAGCGGCTTTCAGATCTTCGATGCCTTTGAATATGTTGGGCTCCTTGATCTCTTTTTCCCTGGGGTTGGGTGAGTACCCTCTGTATTCCTCAGCTCTTTCAAGCCACAACTCCCTGAAGTCCTGCTCAGGTTCCTGCCTGGTGGAGGCACATCCGGACAGGAAAAGGACTGTGAACAATGCAACCCAGAACCTGCTTGGACTGATCATGATCAATATTCTCCCTAGGCGCTTAGTGAAAATTTCAAACTAACATGTTAACCGTTACAATCGGTTCCTGGTTCCTGGTTCTACGTTCCTGGTTACCTCTCGTTCCCAGGCTCCAGCCTGGGAACGCTTAGTTCTTGCGGCACCAGCCGCATCTTAAAAAATGTGGCTGGAGCCTGGGAACAAGAAAAGAAAACAATGTGCTTGCATGTTTGTGGGGACAGGCACCCATAGGCGCTAACTTTACAAGAATGGCCCATTGTATTCGTCATTCCGGCGAAAGCCGGAATCCAGTTTTTTTGATAAGGGTTTGTCATAATATTAGTGTTCCATAATGCTTGCATAATCTGGTGGTTTATCGCTCCCAAGCTCTGCGTGGGAGCGTAGCCCGAGCGCTCCTGCGGTCATTGTGGACGCGGAGCGTCCAGGGAATGTTCCCACGCAGAGCGTGGGAACAATAAGAAGACAAATACAACACTTATATCGTGACAGATCCTAAATGGATAAACATGCAGCAGTATTGCCCATGGTTATGACGAATCATCGCAGCTCACATAATAAAACCAGGTTTAGTGGCCACCGGGGACTGACACTTTCTCCGACTTCAAACCGTAAAACGGCCGGACTATCCGGCGGCAAAAGAGCCAGTCCCCCCACAGCTTACCTAAAGTGTCGCTATAGTGTTAGAGATGCCAGAAAAATAGTACCTGTTCAGCGCTCTGCATGTGGCA
>PWSL01000112.1 GCA_003563255.1 Desulfonatronospira sp.
AAAAGAGTTTTTAGCCCACAGATCACACAGATTGACACAGATAAAAGAGATTGAAGAAGCATGTTTTTTCCTTGCGGGAATAAGAACCCGCAAGGAAAAGGCATCAGCCGCTTGCGCGGCGAGGGGAGCACCTGAGCTTAGTGTCCAAAAATGAAACAGTCCCAGTGCCAAGTGCTGAACCCCCGTCATGGCTCAAATTTTTCTTGTTTTTTATGACAGGGTCTCAGGAGTAAGTCACTAATAACTGATAACTAATAACTAATAACTGATAACTATTACCTCTCAAGTAAGCAAAGAGTCAACAATAACTTTATTCTGCAGGTGTACTTTTGACTGTCAACAAAATAAATAAAGGCTTTTTAATCCCGCTTTTTTTCCTGACCCTGGCCATTACATCGCTTTTCATGTTCAGGCCGCTGACAGCACAATCAGCAGAAGATGAGCCCCTACAGGTGACAGCAGACCTGGACGGCGTTTCTCTGGAAGATTTTATCTCGTTTGTCAGCCGTTTTACCGGCAAAAATATTGTCTTTCGAGAAGACCGCATTCCGGATGCCGTAGTGAGCATGCAGGCTCAGCAACCCATGAGTGAACCTGAACTAATGGCTGTGTTTGAAAGCATCCTGGCCGGCAACAACCTGGAGCTGGTTTCCAGGGGGGATGTTCTTTATATTCTGCATACTCCTCTGGTCAAAACCATGAGCGATCCCTTTGTCTATCCTGTGGGTGAAGGCCGGGACCAGGAGCTGATGACCACTGTAATCCAGCTGGGCCCCAGGGCTCCTGTCAGGCAGGCCGCAGAACTGTTAAAACCATTTCTGTCCAGGTACGGCATGGTGCAGGAAGTAGCCCCTGCCAGAGCGGTTCTAATCCGGGATACCAGGGAGCGTATTCTGAAGCTTGCCCGGCTCGTGGACACCCTTTACAAGCTTGGGCCTGAATGGGAAACTGAGCTTTTGCCGCTGCAGCAGGCGGAACCTCAAAAGGCAGCACAAAAAATTGCCGAACTCTACCAGGGTCTCATTGAAAGGGGGCAGTTGGGGGATGCCCCGGTGGTTTTGCCGGTCGAATGGTCCAACTCCATCATGGTAGCTGGCGCCCCGGATCAGCTGGAGACCGTGGGCGGCCTGGTAAAAAGCCTGGATGATATTACTGTTGAGGGTACGGGTCTGAAAATATACCCCTTAAAAAACGCCAGAGCAAAAGAGGCTTCTGATGTTTTGCGCAATCTCTTGTCTTCTGACGGGAGACTGCACAGGAGCATTGAGGATGCCTCGGCCCTGGTTGTATCTGCTGATGAAAACACCAATTCCCTGCTTGTCTTAGCCGATTCCAGAACTCTTACCCAGGTGGATGAAGTTATAGATCATCTGGATCGTCCCCTGGCACAGGTATTTGTAGAGGCCTTGATTGTTGAGACGACGCTGGAACACAGCCAGGAATTTGGCATAGAATGGCTGGCCGGGGGAGGTGGAAGTGATGGTGTGGTTACCGGGGGGTTCGTTGCCCCGGATTCCAGGCTGGGGCCTTTACTAAGCGATCCTGCCCCTCCTGTTGCTGATCAGGGGTTTTCCATAGGAGCCCTGGGCAATACAGTGACCTATGCCGGAAAGAAATTTTCCACACTGGGGGCCTTGATAAATTTTTTAAAGAGCGCCACGGATTTCAATATTTTGTCCACTCCTCAAATTATGACCATGGATAATTCGGAGGCGGAAATATTTGTAGGAGAAAACAGGCCTTACCTGGTAAGTGAAAGGGTGGATCCACAGAACAACGTCATAAGATCTTATGATTACCGCGATGTAGGCATCAGGCTGCTGGTTACTCCCACCATCAACATGGAGACCAAAATGATCCGGCTGGCGGTGGAGCAGGAGGTCAAGAATATCATTGACCAGCTTGACGCCCGGGCTCCCACCACCATGAGCCGGGATACCAGGACCAACGTCCAGTTGCCCAGCGGTTCCACCATGGTCATCTCGGGTCTTATGGAAAACTCTTATACCCACTCCCGCCAGGCAGTGCCGGGTTTATCCCAGATACCCGCCATGGGCTGGATGTTCAGGCGTGAATCTATTTCTGCCCCCAAAACCACTCTTATGGTTTTTTTAAGCGCCAGGATCATTGAAACCCTGGAGCAGGCTGACGAGATCACTGAAGATCGTATGGGAAGAGTGCAAGAGTCCCGGCGCCGCAACGAGCAGATCCTGGAGCAGGAGTTCTGGGGACGTTCCCAGCGTCAGGAAGATTATTTCAGAATGGAAATGCCCTCGATAAACACCGGCTCCGGATATGAATTCCAAGAATGAGTTTGACCTTTCGGCTCTTCCAGGAGATATTGTAACCTCCTACCTGCAGTTTCCCCAGCGCAATCAGTTTCTACCGGTCAGCCTCGACGAAGATCGTCTCATGGTTCTGGTCACTTCTGTTCAGGGACGCTGCCTGGCTGATCATCTGGCCTGGAAACTGGGCAAACTGATAAGTACCAGGCTTGTGAACCAGGATTTGTTTTATTCCCTTCTGGAGCAGGCTCTGTCTTTGTGGGAGGAAGAGCATGATTCCGGGGACAGCGTGGAACAGGAGGCTGACAGCGAGGATTTCGGACGGGATCTGCTGGGCTGGTCCCATGAAGACGCTCCCATTGTACGACTGGTAAATAAGGCCCTGCACCAGGCGGTCAGCCAGGGTGCCAGTGATATCCATTTCGAGTTGCAGGGAAAGCAGTTTGTCATACGTTATCGTCTGGACGGCAAGCTAAGTACGGTCCGCAGCCTGGACCCGGCGGTTCAGCCCACTGTGCTGGCCAGGATAAAAGTCATGGGCAGCATGGATGTTGCAGAATGCAGGGCCCCCCAGGATGGTCGTTTTCAGGTCCGGGTGGGCAACAAGGACATCGACCTGCGTGTATCCACCATGCCCACTTTGCGAGGAGAAAAGGCTGTCCTGCGCATCCTGGACCGTTCCAAGAACATCCTGTCTCTGCCGGAACTGGGGCTTGAAGGTGAGGACATAGACCTCTTGCGGCAGATTATGTTCTCTCCCTACGGAATTATTTTGGTCACAGGACCTACAGGAAGTGGTAAAACCACCAGCTTGTATGCTGCACTTGCGGAACTGCCTCGTGATTCCTTGAATATTATGACCGTTGAAGACCCCGTGGAATACCATCTGCCGGGTGTGAACCAGGTCCAGGTCAACCGGGCTGCGGGAGTTACTTTTGCCGGAGCGGTGCGGGGGTTTTTGCGCCAGGACCCTGATATCATCCTGGTGGGAGAAATTCGTGACATGGAAACAGCCTCCACTGCAGTGCAGGCGTCTTTGACGGGGCACCTGGTGCTGGCGACCCTGCATACCAATGATGCACCTACTGCCATCACAAGGCTGCTGGAAATGGGCATAGAGCCCTTTTTGCTGGCCTCTTCCATGATCCTGGTGGTGGGTCAACGCCTGGTCCGGAAAAACTGCCCGGTGTGCTCCAGGCAGGTCCCTGTCAGCGGGGACTGCCTGTCCATGCTCCAAAACCATCACGCCCGGTTCTCAAGTCAATACCGGGGACAGGGGTGTGAGGCCTGTCTGCATAGCGGCTATAAAGGCAGGCAGGGCATTTATGAACTTATGCCTGTAAATGAAGAGTTGCGCAGCTTGATGATTCAAAAGCCGTCAGCAGAAGAGTTGCGCAGCTTCATGCGCTCTAAGAAAAACAGGAGCATGTTTGAACATGGCCTGAGCCTGGTTCAGAAAGGTTCCACTTCTCTGGAAGAGGTGCTCAGGGTGACCAGGTTTTGATCCTGCACTAATACAAAGATTACCACTTTAAAAAAAGTGTCGCTGTAGTGCTATAAGGTTCGAACATTTCCGCCGGTTAAATTTTTAAACGAAATGCCCAGCTATTACTACCAGGCCCTGGACGAAGAGGGCGGAAAGAAAAAGGGCTACCTGGATTCAGACAGCCAGGCCAGGGCCTACAGCCAACTCCAGGAGCAGGGCTTGACTCCGGTAAGACTGACCCGGGTCAGAAGCGATATGCACCCGGGGAGGTCCTGGTTTGTCTTTACCCTGCCGTGGGGTAAAAGAATCAGGATCGAAGAGGCCTTTTACTACCTGGGCCTGATGCTCAAAAGCGGGGGTTCTCTGGTCCAGAGCCTGGACTTTTTAGGGCGGATGGCCAAGGGCAAAAATTCCAGGGTCTGGATGGGCATCAGGGATTCTGTAGAATCCGGTGTTTCTTTTTCCAGGTCCCTGGAAAATTATCCTGCAATTTTCCCGGGAGTCTATATCGGAATGATCCAGGTAGCTGAAAAAACAGGGCACCTGGCAGAAATTCTGGAGCGTATCGCGGGATACGAGGATCAGCGTCGGGAAGTTCAGGGCAGGTTGCTGACCGCCCTGGCCTACCCCATGGTGGTGCTTTTGATAGCGACCGGTGCTGTATATTTTCTGCTGACCAGGGTCCTGCCAAGGGTTGCCGGCATATTTGAAGCCTCGGGCCAGGATCTGCCCCTGCACACCAGGGTCTTAATGGGAGCAGGGCAGTGGATGGAAAGCTATGGCGTTTTGCTGGTCATGCTGGCGGTATTGGTTGCTGCCGGGGGGTGGAGCCTTTATAAGAAGGTGCATACAATCAGGTACCGGGTTGATGCCGGGCTGTGGAGGCTTCCACTATTCCGGGATCTGATTCTGGCCAGGTTTTCAGGCCTGCTGTCCTTTCAGTTGAGAGCCGGAATATCTCTTGTGCAGGCCATACAGGGTTCGGTGCGGGGCATAGGTTCAGAATTTTTCCGGGAACGTATGGAAATGGCGGCTGCTCAAGTAGCCACTGGAAGGTCTCTGGAACAGGTCCTGGCCGGTCAGAGAATATTCCCGGAAATGTATCTGACGGCCCTGGGGGCAGGGGCAAAAACAGGACAACTGGCTGGTTTTCTGGAACGTTTGAGCAATATCCTGGAACGGGAGGTAGACAATACACTGAGAAGGATGGTGGGGCTGGTTGAACCTGCGCTGATTCTGCTGCTGGGGTTGGTGGTCGGCTTTTTCGTGCTGGCAGTTATGGGTCCGATTTTCGACATTACCGCACAGATATGAGGCAGCGTTTTATAATACCGGACATGGTCAGGGGGGCAGCCGTCCTGCTCATGGTGGGCTTTCATTTCTGCTACAATCTGCAGTATTTTCAGGTGGCCGACATCGATATCACTCAGGACCGGTTCTGGACCGGCCTGCGCAGCATAATCGTCGGCACATTCATATTTATCGCCGGGATGAGCCTGCACCTGTCATGCCTCAAGCGCTCCTCCTGGCTGGAGCACCTGTACAGGCAGAAGCTTCTGGCGGCTTGTGCCCTGGTTGTCAGCCTGGCTACATACCCGATTTTTCCAGAGTCCTGGATCTATTTCGGGGTGCTGCATTTTATCCTGACAGCCAGGCTCCTGGGGTATGCCTTTTGCGGTTTTCTGGGGCTGAACCTCGTCATGGGGTGCCTGGCAATCTGGGCCGGGACCGCCCTGCAAAGCCCGTTGTTTGATCCCAAATGGATCAATTGGATAGGCTTCAGCGCCGACAAACCATTTACTGAGGACTATGTTCCCATTTTTCCATGGATCGGTGTTTTTTTTCTGGGCATGGCTGCAGGAAAGCTTTTTGAGCAAGCAGCCCGGTTAAACCCGATAATACAATCAAAAAACGGCGGGCCGGTCGCCCGGGTGCTTGCCGGTATCGGCCGTAACAGCCTGGCGATCTATATGCTGCATCAACCTGTACTTATGGGGACGATGTATCTGGTTTTGATAATATTTTAACCAAAGCGGGCTACGCCCGCAACCCGGTTATCTGTTAATTGTTAATAGGGTAAAGCAGTTAATTTAGGCTTTTGTTCTTCAACAATTAACAATTAACAATTAACAATGAACTGATATCAATTTCTTGTTTTTTGTGACAGTGGCCGGTACCTGCCCCCTGAATGGTTACGATTCAAAGTGTCGCAGTAGTGTCAACCCTTAACATTCAACCCTGGATGACTGGAACCAGTGTGTTTAAGTCTATAGCCGTAATCCTTATTATTTTGCTTTTCCACGGGTGTGCCCCCAAAGCCCCGGAAATCACTCCTGAGCCGGTCACAACCGAAAAAACGCCGTATGGACCTGTTCAGCCCATGAAAGAATTGCTGAGCAGCAGTTATGCTCAGCAATATTCCCCGGTACAGTCGGTCTTTGAACCCCGCCGGGAGCCGGACTATTCCAAAATGATACTGTTGAGCCGTGAAAGGCCTGAAATTATCCTGGCTGATGATGTGACTGCTTATGCCTTGCAGGGTGATGTTCTGGCGGCCGGTTTTTCAGGAGGACATGTCAGGATCTGGAGCGGGTGGCCATGCGCTGGTTTTGATTATTCCAGTGATGATCCAGTACAGAATATCTGGATGGGGGGATATTCGCCTTTTGTTGCTGTCTCCAGCGGCAACCAGCAGGAGATCAGCATCTTTGATCTGCGGTCCTGTACATTGAGAAAAGAGATCACCACCCAGGCTCCTGTGCAGAATATCACTGTTTCTTCTCATGCAAGCCGGATCGCGCTGGTGGACGAAGGCAGAAGGTTGTGGACGGGCAGTCCCGGCCAGACCCTTGAGCACAGGGAGACATTGCGCTACAATCCCCTGGCAATGAGCTTCACCCCCAAAGGGGGAGTACTGATGGTGGTGGATGAGGCCGGCTGGCTTGTCAAATGGACTGTGCCCGAATATGAGATGCTGGAGAGCTTTTTGATCCCTGACGGGCCCTTTGAAGTCGCCCGTTTCAAAGGTTCCAGTCTGGTTCTGGACAAAAGAGGCAACCCCGGCTCTGCTGTGGTCTGGAACATACCCGCAGGACAGCTTGATGCGGACAACACGGCAAGAGGGGAGTATCTTCTGGAAAACAAGGTTCTTTACTATATTTTACATCATGAGGAGCTGGTAAAAAGGGTTTTTATGTCGGCTCCTGAGTTGCAGGTGCAGATAAATCCTGAAAAAATGGCTGTAAAGGTCAGGGATCTGGATGGCAGACAAAGATATTTCAACGCCCGCACCGGCGAAGAAATTGAGGAATTTGAATCTTATGCCGGTTTCAAGGATATTCAGGTGCAGCCGACAGGTGTTTTTTCCTGGGCTGATACAGATTACAGTCTGGCGGATCCAGTAATGAGTTCAAAAGATTCAACCCTATGGTCCAGATACATTCCAGATCAGGGACACTACCTGTGGTGGACGGCAGACAGGGATAGACAGTCAGGAACATTTCAGCAAAGACTTCCCTTAAGGCGGAATATCCGCGCTGAAATCCCCCCGGACTGGGTTGATATTGATTAGAGGATATACTTATGCATCATAATTACGACAGAGCCGGCTTTAGTTTAATCGAGATCATGGTGGTCATGGTCATCCTGGGTCTCCTGGCAGGACTTCTGGTGCCCAGGATAATGGATC
>PWSL01000347.1 GCA_003563255.1 Desulfonatronospira sp.
AAAAAATCCCTTACCCATAAATCAGACCTCCTTATTTTTTGCGGATGTTGACCATAAAGGTCTTGGTCTCCGGGATAAACGTGTTGGGATCACCCACGGACGGGGTCAGCAGGTTGGCTGAATCGCCGCCGTCTTTGGGGTGCACCCAGCCGTAATGCCAGGTGGTGCCCACCTGATGCAGGGTCTGGCCCATGATGTTCAGGGGCTGCAGACGCGGTGTGACAATGGCAACGCATTCGATCTGGCCGCGCAGGTTTTCCACGATGACCCTGTCTCCGCTCTTGATCTCCCTGAGTCTGCCCAGTTCCGGATCTATCTCCGCAAAGTTCTGGGGCATGCTTTCCAGCAGCCACGGCAGCCAGCGGGTCATGATCCCGCTCTGCCAGTGCTCACACACCCTGTAGCTGGTGCCCACAAAAGGATAGCGGGGATCGCACACAGCGTGCTTTGCAAGCTCCTCCTCGAAGTACAGGGCAGTAGGGCTGTGCAGCTGATCAGAGAAGGGGTGCTCTTCAAAGGGGCACTCCATGGATTCGTAGTGTTCCGGGAAAGGACCATCGGCCATGCCAGGACCAAAGAACTGCCCGTAGCCTTCGGCCCGCATGATAAAGGGATGCCTTTCACTGGGCGGCCAGCCGCCGTCGGGTACGTCGCCCACCCATTTGTCGCCGTCCCATTTGATGACCGCCTTGTCCGGGGCATAGGGCTGACCATTCTGGTCCACAGAGGCCCGGTTGTACAGGACTCTTCTGTTCACCGGCCAGGCGAAGGACCAGTTGGGGAACAGGCCGATATTGGCCTGCATATCGGTCTGAGTCTTGTCGCGTCTGGCCATCAGATTGCCGTCTTCAGTCCAGGCTCCGCTGTGCAGCCAGTTGCCGCAGGCGGTGGATCCATCGTCCTTGAGCTGGGTAAAGTTGGCCACCTGCTTTCCGGTATTGACATCGTAGCCGCTCATGAGCCTGGCCACTTTCTGCACGTCAAACCTCTCCGGAAACTGCTTGCCCTCTTTGGCAATGTCCTTCTGATTCAGGTTCAGGATGGGTTCGGGAAACACGCCGCCGTCTTTTTCATACAGGGCACGTACTCTGGAGAAGAGCTCCAGCATGATGTCCCCGTCACGGGCGCACTGTCCAGGAGGCTTGGGACCCTGGTAGCGCCACTGGATCCAGCGGCCGGAGTTGGATACCGAGCCTTCTTTTTCGCAGAACACAGCCGGAGGCAGAACAAAAACCTCTGTCTTGACCTTGCCGGGATCCACGTTGGGTCCTTTCCAGAAGGAAGCGGTCTCATTATCAAACACATTGACCGACACCATCCAGTCCAGCTTGCTCAGGGCTTCCCTGGTCTTGCTGGCGTTGGCTCCGCTGGCAGCAGGATTCATGCCCCAGACAAAAAAGCCCTTGAACTTGCCCTGGTGCATGTGGTCGAAAAGCACCAGCCATGAAGCGTTCTGGCCCACTTCCAGCTTGGGCAGCCAGTTGTAGCTGTCCTTGGGGTCGGCGTCAGGATACATGGCCTTTAAAAGGCTGGCTATGTACTTGGGCCGGTTCTGCCACCAGTTGGCGCTCTTGGGATCGTTGGTGGATGGTGTTGTGGCATTGTAATCGTCTAAGGTGGCCAGATTGGCCCTGGGGGTGGGCATATACGCCGGGATTATGTGAAACAGCAGGGCCTGGTCCGTGGATCCCTGTACGTTGGAAGTGCCGCGCAGAGCATTGACTCCGCCGCCGGCCACGCCAACGTTGCCCAGCAGGAGCTGGATCATGGCCATGGTCCGGATGATCTGTGCGCCCACAGTGTGCTGGGTCCAGCCCATGGCGTACATGATGGTCCCGGCCTTGTCCGTAGCGCCGGTCTCTGAATACATCTTGTAGAATTCTTCCAGCTTGTCCTTGGGTGATCCTGCTGTCTCGGATGCCCGGTCCAGGGTGTAGCGCTCATAGTGCTTCTTCATGAGCTGAAACACGCAGTTGGGGTCCTGCAGGGTGGGATCCTTTTTGGGGATGCCGTCGTCATCCATCTGGAAGGTCCAGGTATCCTTGTCGTAAGCTTCTTTGTCCGCGTCCCATCCGGTGAACAGGCCATTGTCGAAGCCGTAATCAGGATTCACCAGGAATGAGGCATTGGTATAGTTCTTGACGTATTCCTCAAAGTACAGGTTGTTGTCCAGGATGTACTTGATCATGCCGCCCAGAATGGCGATGTCCGTACCCGAGCGCATGGGTACGTAAAGGTCTGCCTTGGAGGAGCTTCTAGTATAGCGGGGGTCCACACTGAGAAGCTTGCCGCCCTTTTCCTTGGCCTTCATGACCCACTTGAATGAAATGGGATGGTTTTCCGCGGGGTTGGCCCCCATCATGAGAATGCAATCACTGTTCATCAGGTCGTTGTAGTGATTGGTCATAGCGCCGCGTCCGAACGACTCTGCCAGAGCCGCAACAGTAGCGCTGTGTCAGATACGCGCCTGGTGCTCGATGTACACCAGGCCCATGGCGCGCTGCATCGCCTGCAGGTACCAGTTTTCTTCGTTCTCGATTTCGGCGGAACCCACGTGGGCTATGCCGTCGGTGCGGTTGACCACCTGCCCGTTTGCGTTTTGCTGCACAAAAGTCTCGTCACGGGCTTCCTTGACCTTCTCGGCAATGCGCTGCAGGGCCCAGCCCCAGGGGGCTTCCACAAACTTGTCTGTGTAAGGGGCGCGGTACAGGACCTTGGTCATGCGGTTTTCGTTTTCCGCCACCTGGTACAGCGCAGCTCCCTTGGCACACAGGGCGCCTTCGTTGATAGGATGATCCGGATCGCCTTCAATGTTGATGCAGCGGCCCGTAGAGGACTTGTCGGTGTGCACCAGCACGCCGCAGCCCACTGAACAGTAGCAGCAGATGCTGGTGGTTTCCTTGGCCCAGTGAATATTCAGCAACTGGGCCTTGGCCGTGGTGGGCTGCAGACTAATGCCCAGACCGGCAAACGCGGTCACTGCAGTCGCAGTCGCCGAAAGTTTAATAAATTCCCTTCGACCTAATTTCATAATCCCTCCTGCTTGATGGTTGAGATTAACTGCCTCCCGTCTCCCGGTTCAGCATGACCTGGAGGTCAAATCCTGACGGGAGAAAGGAACGGGGGGTAAAAGGTTGTTCCTCGAAGACCGGCGGCCTGAAGATAGATATTGTCCGGGCCTTGAATACCGCCCGGCCTAAATCAAATCCCAGACCGAAAAATGGAAAGTTGCTGTTTTGCATGGGTTTTTCCCCAAGTGGGTTTGGAAATTCTAAAAAGCTCCCAACAGCCGATTTAACAAGCATTTCCTGCTTGTGTGCTTAATGTTTATTATGTTTATTTTAACGTGTCAAGAGTAATTGTTAGATAATTCACGTGACATCTGGAAAAGTATTAATGACCATCAGTTGATTACTTTTTGTCATGTGGACGCAGATAAATCAGTGGGTCAGGCTGGACTGTCTTGAGGGTGCGGGAGTTCGGCCGTGCAGGACTTGAGCTGGCGATGTCTGGATAATCCTTAAGTGAGCAGTCAGGGGGAGTTTTTTTCAAACCTCAGGGTTTCGTTGTGGGGAAGCCTGATTGTGAAACCAGTGTCAGTCAGTTGGCCGGAAAGGGTGTCCATGGCCCGGGTCTGGAAATGAATCTCGCCGTTGGTGGTTTGCCACTCAAAGGTCAGCGTGTCGATTTCAGTCTTCCATGATCCCTGGTGGTCGGGATGCAGTTTGATGACTGAAGACATGCCGGAGGTTGCCCCGTTTTTTTCCGTGTATGTACCGGCCATGTCCGGCTGCTGCGTACAGGATAAACTCAGGAGCATGACCAGCAGGAACAGGTGCTTAAGTCCTGGAACAACCAGGTGCATACCGCCCTCCTTTTTTTGCAGTCTAACATCAGAAGCAGTCACGTGCAATCCGGGATAATAACAGGACATATGTATTTGTTCCGGATTCAGGTGACCAGATAATAAAGGGCTCCAACCAGGATCAGGCTGCCCACCCGCAGGCTCTGGTTGTAGAATATGAGCTTTACGGCCAGTTTGGGGTTGAAGATGCCTGCATAGTAGGGAAGCTGATGGCGAATGGCGCGCATGGGCGAGGACAGGATATTGCCTGTCAGAAGGGCCAGGACCACTTCCCGCACTCCCAGGGCCCCGCTGTCCAGCATGGCCCCGGCTGCAGCCAGCCCGGCCGACAGCTCCGCAGCCAGCTGCAGGACCACGATACTTAAGGCCTGGGGGGAGAGCCAGGCCATGAAATGCACGTATTCAGCCATATTTTCTTCCACCCAGTCGAAAAATCCGGCCTGCTGCAGGATGAAAAAAAGGGTATAGATGGGCACGGTGAAGATAATAATCTTTTTGAACCTGAATCTGAAGCGTTTCCAGACCCTGGCCAGCACCTCGGTCCAGTTGAGCTTTCCCTCGCCGGGAAGCTGGCACTCCACGCATGGTTCCGGCTTTGGACTCAGGATGAAGCGTCCCAGGACGACCACCACCAGGGTGCGCAAAAGGGCTGCAATGATGGTCAGCAGGAGATAAGGCAGGGCAGCGGCCTTGATAAGCGGAACCATGATGAAGAAAGTTGTCGGCAGGTGCAGAAAGTAAGTAGGCAGGGAGTTGAACAGGTTGGACAGGACCAGTTCCCGGTAAGTGAGCTTATTCTGGGAGTAGGCCTCGGCCAGCATGGTATTGGCGGTGATGCCGGAGAAAAAGGCCATGGAAAAACTGGCCCCGGAGACGTCGCGAAGTCTGGCCATACGGGTCAGGGGGGCGGCTAGCCGGGCCATGAACCTGGTCCAGTTCATGGACTCTATGAGATTGCCCACAAAAACCCCCAGGGCAATGAAGATGCAGATCTTCAGCAGGGGATATCCCAGACCGGACCAGAGTTCGTAAAGGGTTAGCATAAAAACGGAAAGGCTAAGCAGACCTGGAAGGGGTCCATGCCTCCTGGGGATTTAAGGTAAGCGGGTCGCTTTTGTCCTGCACCACCTGGTGCATGGCCAGCTCGTCAAGGGCATGTTCCAGGGCCTGCGGGGGGGCATTCCAGCGGGGCTCTATGTTTTCACGCTTCAGAGGCATATCGTGAAATTCCAGGTCGTGAAGTATCAGGTACAGGGAAACTGCTTCTACTGAAAGACCCAGAGTGAAAATTCTGTCCTGCATGGCCATTTCTCTACCTCCTGCTGCCTTCAATTACCGCCCGGGCCACTTTTTCCTGGTCTTTCCGGTCCAGGTAGGGATGCATGGGCAGGCTGAAAATCCTATTAGACATTTCCTCGCTCACTGGAAAATCACCTGGACTGTATCCAAGATAGTTGAAAACATCCTGCAGGTGCAGGGGTCTGGGGTAATAAACCGCCCATGGAATCCCATGCTTTTTCAGATTGTCAAATACAGCCTGGCGGTGCTCATGGTCGCGGGCCAGTAAGCTGTACTGGGCCCAGGCGCTTTGCCGGTCCTGAAAAACGGCCGGTACAGTTATGCCTGGGGAATCCTGCAAAAGATTGTTGTAAGCCTGGGCCACTTCGTTTCGCTGCTGCAGTTCTTCAGGGAATATGCGCAGTTTGGCCAGCAGAACCGCGGCCTGCATTGTATCCATGCGGGCATTCAGACCCAGGCGGACGTTGTCATACCTGTTTTGGCCCTGACCGTGCACCCGCAGGGATTGCAATTCCTGGTGCAGCCCGAAGTCATTGGTGAAACACATCCCGCCGTCTCCATAGCATCCCAGGGGCTTGGCCGGAAAAAAGGAGGTACAGGCGGTATCCCCCAGGCTGCAGGTGGACCTGCCCCTGTATGCGCAGCCCAGGGACTGGGCAGCGTCCACCAGCAGCCACAGGCCTTCTTCCCGCAGGATGGAACTGATGGCCTCATAATCACAGGGCAGGCCGAACAGATCCACGCTGATCAGGCCTTTGGGCACGAGTGGGGCATGGGGCATGGGGCATGGAGCATGGGGAAGAGGGTGCTGTTCCCGGACTTGGGGCGTGGAGAAAAGGGGGGTTTCCCCGGGTTTGCTGCTCGGGACACTGGGTTCCTTACCTGAAGAATAAACCGATTTCGCCTGGCGGGGCAGGGGATGTATGGACGGGTCGGCGGACTTGAGGGCCTGGATGGCCGGCTTGAGTCGGTCTGGATCAATATTCAAGGTGGCCGGATCAATATCCACGAATACCGGTGTGGCTCCCAGAAGGGCTATGACCTCGGCCGTGGCGCAGAAAGTAAAAGGCGTGGTCAGGACCGCGTCCCCAGGGCCTATGTTTTTGGCCATGAGGGAAAGCAGCAGGGCATCGGTTCCTGATGAGCAGGCCACGGCATGCTCCACATTGCAAAAAACCGCCAGTTCCTTTTCCAATTCGGCGATTTCAGGCCCCATGACGTAAGCTCCGTGGGCCAGGACCCGTTCCAGCCCCTCTTTTACCTGAGATTCGATGCGCCTGTACTGGGTTTTAAGGTCAATAAATGGTATGCTCAATCAATACTCCGGCTGTTCATTATTCCGGGTTTATTCCGGCCTGGCGATCTGATCCAGGATATCGGCGGCGGTTTCAAGGGCCATGAGCCCCTGTTCCCCGGGTACTTCGGGCTGCAGGTCCAGCTGAACCGCCCTGGCGAATTCCTCCAGCTCCATCTGCAGGGAGTTGACTTCAGGGGGGGAGGGCTTTTCATAAATTATATCCCGGGCACTGTCTCCCACCCCGATACGGCTGACCGGCATGTGCAGTCCGGAGGGATGCCGGGCGGTGGCATCATCAGCAAGTTTGAAGATCTCGGCTTTTTTATCCATAAAATCCAGGGCGATGTACTGGTTCTGCTGAAAGAGACGCATCCTGCGCATGGGATTCAGGGCGATGCGGCTGCTGGTGATGTTGGCCACGCATCCACCGGCGAATTTGAGGCGGACATTGGCGATATCCTCCTCCCTGGAGACAACCGCCACCCCGCAAGCGTCCACGTGAGTGACCGGGCTCTTGACCATGTATAAAATCAGATCCAGATCATGAATCATGAGATCCAGGACCACGCTTACGTCGCATCCCCTGGGATTGAACCTGCAAAGCCTGTGAGCCTCAATAAACATGGGTTTCAGGGGGTAATTTCTTACGGCCAGCATGGCCGGGTTGAAGCGCTCGATATGGCCCACCTGGATTTTGAGGCCTTTTTGCCGGGCCTGGTCAACTATGCTGCGGGCCTGCTCCACGCTGGAGGCTATGGGTTTTTCCAGGAATATGTGACAGCCCGATTCCAGGGCCTGCATGGCCACGCTGTGATGTTCGCTGGTGGGTACCACGATACTCACGGCCCGGGATTTCCGCAAGAGTTGCTGCAGCTCCTGAAAGCTGGGCACTTGGCAGTCCCGGGCTACTGTTTCGGCCCGCTCCCGGTCCAGGTCAAATACCCCCACCAGGTTGATTTTTTCCGAGTGTGCCGCCAGCTTTGCATGGATGCTGCCCAGATGACCCACCCCGATAATTCCAAGATCCAGCTTGTCCATCTTACATTGCTCCCAGTATCATTTCAGCGCAAGTGCGGGTGGCGTTTCTATCGCCCAGGAGGTTTTTCACTTTTTTCAGTTCCCGACGCACAGCGTCTGCTTCGTCTGGGTTTACCAGCCAGTTGCGGGCTGCTTGCAGGAGCTGTTTCCGGCAGGCATGGTTTTGAATATATTCCGGGAAGACGCCTCTTCCCAGAATGAGATTGGGCATGCTGATGTAGGGTACGTCTATAAGCACCCTGCCCAACAGGTAACTTGGCCAGGACACTTTATATGCTACAATGGCCGGAACTTCAAGAAGGGCGCATTCCAGGGTGATGGTGCCCGAGACGGCCAGAGCCATGCTGCAGGACTTGAGATAACTGTGTCGGTATTCTGATGATATGTACTCCAGCCCGGGCAGATCCATGGAATGGCTTTGCAGTAAGTCCCTGCTTATCCCGGGGGCCTGCACAATGCCGAATTTCAAACCCGGACGGATTGTGCTCAGTTCTTGAGCCGCCTCGGTGAAAACAGGCAGCAGGGAGGTTACTTCCCGTCTGCGGCTGCCGGGCAAAAGGGCAATCATGTTGTCATCAGTGCGTAAATGCTCAAGCTGCGGCAAATCCATAAGCTGCAGCAGGGGATGGCCCACATAGCGGGCCGGCACGCCGCGGCTCAGAAAAAATTCCTGTTCAAAGGGAAAAATGCAGGCCACCCGGTGCACGAATTCCTTGAGAAATTTGATCCTGGACCTGCGCCAGGCCCACACCTGGGGGGCAATGTAGTAAATGACCGGGATGCCCAGTCTTTGCGCTTCCCGGGCCAGCCTGAAATTGAAATCCGGAGCGTCCATGAGCACCAGGACCCCGGGACGCTCTTTTCGCAGCAGATGCTTTATTCTTTGCAGGTAACCTGCAATCCTGGGCAGGGCAGTGAAAACCTCGGTCACTCCCACAAGGGACAGGTCTTCGGCCCGGTAAACCGTCTCCAGTCCCTGCCGGCGCATGGCCCTGCCGCCCATGCCCATGATGCGGATACCCGGGGTTATGCGCTGCAACTCCTGCATGAGAAGAGCCCCGTATGCGTCTGCCGAGGACTCACAGACATTGATCCAGACTGATTTGGGCATGGGTCATTTTCCGATGCAGAAGTTCTCGAATACGGAATTTAAAATGTCATCTGTGGCAATACGCCCGGTAATCTCATCCAGGCAGGAGCAGGCATAATCCAGCCTCACTCCCAGGAGGTCGTAGGGGGTTCCCTGGCGGGCATCCCGGACCAGAAGATCAAGCTCTTTGCGGCCCTTTTCCAGGGCGGTTTTCTGCCTCAGGTTGGGCGCAAGGGAAGATGAGGCCTCAAGCCTGCTGTCACCCAGGATTCTGGCCCTGACGCCCCTGGTGAGCTCTTCCAGACCTTCACCGTGCAGGGCGGAAATGTGGATTACTTCCAGGCCTTTTTGTCTTAATGCCTCACACCAGGCAGGTGTTTTCCGGACCAGATCCCACTTGTTGGCTGCCAGGACAAGTTTACCGGGACTTACTTCTTCCAGGATGGCCAGGTCTTCATGGGCGGGTTCCAGCCCGGCGTCCAGGACCAGGATGCAGAGGTCGGCCCGGCTGATGAGCTGGCGGCTGGTCTTTAGCCCCAGCATTTCTATTCTGTCCCGGGTGGGCCTTCGTCCGGCGGTGTCCACCAGGCGTACGGGAAGGCCCTGCAGGTTGATGAGCTCTTCCAGGTAATCCCTGGTGGTGCCGGGAATGGAGGTGACTATGGCCCGCTGCCTGCCCAGCAGGGCGTTCATCAGGCTGGACTTGCCGGCATTGACCGGGCCGGCCAGGACCACCAGGGCCCCCTCGCTGAAGACCCTGTTTTGCTCAAAGGCCAGTACCAGTTCGTCAATTACCTGCATGCAGGCAGTGACTCTGTCTGCCAGGTCTTCCAGGGGCAGGCATTCCAGGTCTTCTTCGGGAAAATCCACAGCCAGACAGAGTTCTTTTTTGAGTTCTTCCAGACCTTGTCGCAGAGATTCCACCCGGTCTTTGAGGTGTCCCTGGAGCTTGTCCCGCGCCAGCAGGGCTCCTTCCTGAGTAGGAGCGTTGATGATTTCCAGGGCGGCTTCAGCCTGGGTCAGATCCATGCGGTTGTTTAAAAAGGCCCGTTTGGTGAATTCACCCGGGGCTGCAGGTTCCGCGCCTGCATGCAGCAGGGCTTCCAGCACGCCTTCCAGGACTGCCGGTCCTCCGTGGCAGTTAATTTCCACTACGTCTTCCCGGGTATAGGAATAAGGTGCCGGCATATAAGCCAGCAGGATTTCGTCCAGGACCTGCTGCCGTCTGTTTTTTATCCAGCCGTAATGCAGCCTGTAAGCCTTGAAACCCTTGAACCTGGGTCCGGGTACATAGAGCTTTTCTGCGATGTCCAGGCTGTCAGGACCGCTCATGCGGACTATGCCCACCCCTCCCCGGCCCATGGGCGTGGCTATGGCTGCAATGGTGGTCCCGGAACTGCGGGATGAATCCCCGGAGGACATGTCAGTTCTGCTGCTGTTTCTGCTGTGGTTGCTGCTGCTTTTTTTTACGCCCTGACTGCTTGGGCATGATGAGGACCCGCTTCATGGGGCCGTCCCCTTTACTCTTGGTGCGGATCTTGTTTTCACCCTGCAGGGCCAGGTGTACAATGCGGCGGTGATAGGAACTAAGGGGCCTGGTACTCATGGTTTTGCCGGCCCTGATGGCTCTCTGGGCCAGTTGATGGGCGTTTTTCTCCAGTTTTTCAGCCTGTTTTTCCAGAAAGTTTTCTGTGTCCAGCTGGATCCTGGCTGCTCCGGGATACTTCTTGGCAATGATTCGGTTGGCTATGTACTGCAGGGCGCTCAGGGTCTGTCCGTCTCTGCCCAGCAGGATGCCGGTACTGCTGCTGTCCTGAATCACCACAGTCAGGGGCTGGGTGTCATGGCGGAGCTTGATCTCCACGTCCGGGGCAAGGGGGGTGGAAAGGCGGTGTACAAGTTCCTGGATGAACTGGTCGGGAGGCGGCTGCAGGCTGCTGGCTGCATGTTCCCCGGGCTCTTCCTCGGCATCCTCGTCAAACATGGGCAGGTCGCCTGGATGTTCCCGGGATGCCTTGCGGTCTGCATCCGGCACAGGCTCGGGCTCGGGCACAGGCTCAGGCTCAGGCTCAGGCTCAGGCTCCGGCTTCGGCTTCGGCACAGGTTCAGGCTTTTTTTGCGGTTTTGGTTCAGGTACAGCCTGGTTCTGCGCAGATTCTTTCTCTTCCCTGCTCCTTCGCTTGGCCTTTATAGTGGCCTTTTTTACACCTACCAGGCCGAAAATGCCTGATGATCCGCCGCTGACGATTTCTATTTCCAGCTGGTCGCGGTGGATATGAAAATACTTGCATGCACTGTTTATTGCATCATCTACGTTTCTGCCGGAAAATTCTATAAAGTTGTTCATGTAGACTCCTTTGGCATGAATAGCCATGTGCCCATGGCACGATCCGAAAAAACCGCCTGGTGGATACTACAGTGAAACTTTTAGCTTAAAAGCAAAGCTCAATTTGCGGACAGGCACACTTGCCGGTTGAAAACTGTCAACTGCTCAAAATTCAGGCGGCAAAAGAGCGGGTCCCCGGAGGTCAAAATAAGTTTCCCTGCAGTGTTGATGCAGGTGTTAAACACCTGCAGTTTTGAACGCTGGTCCAGGCATGCGAAGGAAAGGGTTCCAGGGTGTTGTATGTGCGGTAGAACCCCGGACGCCGGAGGCTGTTGTCCGGCTTGAAGGTATTTTTTCAGACCGTTTTTCAAAGAGCAGGCTGGTTAAGTAGTGTTATCAATTAGTAACTATTCACCATCTGCTTCTGCTGGATAAAGCGCCTGATTGCGGATTCAGGGTGAATAGTTACATCAATTATTTCTTTTTCTTCTTCTTTTTTCCGGAAGTGGACTTTTTCTGCTGTGATTTCTGTTCTGCACCAGGGGATTCCTCCCGGGCGCCGTCCTTGTCTTCCTTGTTTTTGGAGCGCTGTTCCGCTTTCTCGGCAGCCTTCTGTTCGGCCTTTTGCAGTGGAACGTCGGCGGACTTGAGCATATACCACTGCTGGCCGATGGACAATACGTTGTTGGCCAGCCAGTAGATGACCAGCCCCGAAGGGAAGGTGATGAAGATAAAGATGAATACCAGGGGCAGAAACTGCATTATCCTGGCCTGCAGCGGATCGCCCGGGGCCGGGGCCATGCGCTGCTGCAGAAACATTGTGGCGCCCATGAGCAGCGGGGTGATATAGAAGGGGTCCCTGGCGGACAGGTCCGCCAGCCACACAATGTCGGTAAAGGGAATGTGGCTGATAAAAGGTGCATGTCGCAATTCCACTGATCCCAGCAGTCCCTGGTAAAGGGCAATGAACACCGGTATCTGCACAAGTATGGGCAGACAACCGCCCAGCGGGTTGACCTTGTATGTTTTGTAAAGCCGCATCATTTCTTCGTTCATGGCCTTGCGGTCATCTTTGTGCTTTTCCCGGATCTTGGTCATCATGGGCTGCAGCTTCTTCATCTGGTTCATGGACTTGTAGCTCTTGTGGGACAGGGGCCAGAAGATAATCTTGATGACCAGGGTAAGCAGCAGGATGGCCACTCCGTAATTGGCCGTATACTGGTAAAAGAAATTCAGGACATACATCAGGGGCTGAGCCAGGATGTTGAACCAGCCATAGTAAATGGACTTTTCCAGATTGTTGGGAGCTCCTTCCAGGTATACCCTGTCCTTGGGACCCAGGTAATATATCTGGTTCATGGTCCTGGAGGCCTCGGGCTCCAGGTACATGGTTTTGCTCAGGGAGAGCTGGAAAAGCTCATCCCGGTAATCAGCCTGCAAACGGACGTCCGTTGAAGCAGGCACCAGGGTAAGCATGAAATAGTGGTCCACTATTCCGGCCCACTGGATCCCGGTGTTTTTGCTGATACCCTCTCTCAGGTTTCGTTCGCGCTCGTGGCTTAAGCCCTCCTGGTCATAGTAGCCCACCCGGGTGGGGTTTAAGCGGTTGTCGGAAAAGGCCGGGCTGGCCAGGATGTTTGCAATTTCCCCGGAGGCCTGGGCCTGGGTGGTATTCACCACCTGCAGGCTTTCTTCGATTTTGTAGTTGTCCCCTACAAAGGTCATTTCCCGGATGAACATGACCCCGCCCATATGCCCGGTGAAGGTCAGGGTTTTTTCCTGTCCCTGCTCCAGTGACAGGTCCTCTCCGTTGAGAGACCAGTCCCCATGGGTCCAGGTAGGTGTACGGTTCCAGGTTATGCCCATGGGTCCGCGGACCAGGGAGCGCGGCGTCACCAGGTCCACCTTGGGGGCGTCGGGGTCTATCTCCTGCTTGTACTCCTTGAGAACAAAGTGTTCCAGGATGCCTCCGGCGCTGTTGAAAGTGGCCTGGTACAGGGGGGTATCCACTTTGATCTGCTCGCCTTCAACAGCCTCAAATCCCGGCATATCTACCGGTGCGGTATCCCAGGGATCCCTCTCAGTAACTTCCACATCCGGACGGGGCTCCGGATCCGCCGGGGTGGGTTCTTCCAGACGTTCTTCTTCCCGGACTTCCTCCCGGTCTGGTGAGTGCGGAGGAAACATAAGGTTCCAGACCACAAGGACCGCCAGGGATAAAACAACGGCAATCAGTACTCTATGTATGTCCATGTTCTTTAGTTGCTCCCAGGATGGATTTGAGAGAGAATTTTTCAGGCACTGGGTCCAGGCCTGATGCAAAGAAGGGGTTGCACCTCAGGAGTCGGAAAAAAACCAGAATCATCCCCTTGCCTGATCCGTGAAGCAGCAGGCATTCCCTGGCGTATTCGGAACATGTAGGGATAAATCGGCATGCAGGCGGTAAAAGCGGGGATAAAACCCACTGATAAGCCAGTATCAGTTTAATTAGTAAGTAACGCATCAGTACCCGGAGTAGTCCTGTAATGGGCGGGCATCCGGCTGGTCCGGGGTCCGGGGCCGGATATGCCTGAAAAAACGCAGGATTTGTTCCTGCACCATGTCCAGGTTCAGTTGTTTAAGATCGTCTCTTTTTTTGGTGACTACTACATAATCAGCATTCAGTGGAACCTGACTCTGGTTAAGCCTGAAAGTCTCCCTCACCAGGCGTTTGATCCTGTTGCGAAGCACTGCCGGCCCGATTTTTCTGCTTGCAGTGATGCCCAGACGCCAATGGTCCAGTCCGTTGGGCAGGACGAAAATGATAAAGTGTCTGGTGTGATATCTTTTGCCGCTGGTGTAGCAGGTCTTGAACCAGGATCGTTTGACCAGCCTGAGGTGCTTGTGAAATTTTAAACCGCCAATCGTTTTCTGCCCTTGGCCCGTCTTCTGTTGATGATGGTCCTGCCGCTCTTGGTGCGCATACGTACGCGGAACCCGTGAGTCCTTTTGCGTTTGATTCTGCTTGGTTGATATGTTCTTTTCATGGGTCAAGTCTCCTTACAAAAAATTAAAAGAGTTGTTTAACCTCTGGCGCGATTTTAGTCAACCCCGATGTCGCAGCGTATCTGTTCAGCACTTTTTAAGGAAAGCGCTGAACAGATACCCGCGGGCAAAGAAGACTTAAAGAATGACAGCGGTTCTGCACAGCACGCATTGCTTTTGATATCGTATTGGGTTATCAAAAAAGAAGTTGTCCGTTGAGTATCTGTTTAGTGCTTTTATCGAGAGCAGGGGACAGGCACCCCCGCACTTTTTTTTCTGAAGGATGATTGACATGTTTAAAAATAAGTGCGGGGAGAGCCAGTCCCCATGCCACTTCCAAAGCGCTGAACAGATACTCCGTTGAGAAGACTACAGTAACGCCATCCATCAGGGGAAGCATGCATCCATCATCCATGGTTGACGAACTCATTAAATGGGCAGGCCTGACACCTGAGCAGGTCCAGAAGGCCAGGGTCCTTCAGGGCGAAAAAAGAGTGGATTTTGCCAAAGCCACTCTTCTGACAGGGATCATAACCCAGGAACATTACCGCGACTTCATGGCCATGCACCTGGGCATGCCTGTTGTAGATCCTTCCTGCATGCATATTCCCCGGGAGATCCTGGGGCAGCTGGAAAGATCCGCCTGGACCAGGTACCAGGCAATACCTTTTTGTGTGCACCAGAACAGGCTCTACCTGGCCTGTTTCGAGCCGGACAATATAACTGCTCTGGACGATATACAGTTCATGACCGGTATGGAGGTCCTGCCGCACCTGGCAACTCTGTCTTCCATTCAGAGGGCTATAGACAGGCTGGCAGACAGGGATACCGGCAGAATGGACGACATCCTGGCCCAGATGGAAGCAGAAGAGGGTCCGGATGCCGGGGAAGGGCCGGAAAAGGACGAGACCTCCAGTCTGGAGGCGGCCTCCCAGGCCCCCGTGGTCAAGATGGTCAACCTGATAATTCAGGAGGCCATCCGCAAGAAGGCCTCGGATATCCATATCGAGCCTTATGAAAAGGATTTCAGAGTCAGGTTGCGCCTGGACGGGATGCTCACCGAGGTCATGCGTCCACCCATCCGCATGAAAAACGCCCTTATATCCAGGCTCAAGATCATGTCCCACTTGAATATCGCGGAAAAGCGCCTGCCCCAGGACGGACGCATCAAGGTCCGCTCTACAGAGGGTAATCCAATAGAGTTCAGGGTGTCCATCCTGCCCACCCTGTTCGGGGAAAAGGTGGTCATGCGCATCCTGGACAAGTCCATGCTCCAGGTGGATATGCACGACCTGGGCCTGGAGGGCCATTCCCTGAAGGTGTTTCAGGAGGCCATAACAATGCCTTACGGCATGGTTCTGGTCACCGGCCCCACCGGATCGGGCAAGACTACCACTCTGTATTCGGCCATCATGGAGCTCAATCAGGAAGGGGTGAACATCTCCACTGCCGAGGACCCGGTGGAATTCAGCCTGCATGGTGTAAACCAGGTGCAGGTACAGGAAGGGGTGGGGCTTACTTTCGCCTCGGTGCTGCGCTCCTTTCTGCGCCAGGATCCGGACATCATCCTGGTGGGGGAGATCCGGGACCTGGAAACAGCAGAGATTGCAGTCAAGGCCGCCCTGACCGGGCACCTGGTCCTGGCCACCCTGCACACCAACGACGCCCCGAGCACTCTGACCAGGCTTCTGAACATGGGGGTGGACTCCTTTCTGGTGGCTTCTTCCATAAACGCCATCATGTCCCAGCGCCTGGTGCGCAGATTGTGCCCTGCCTGCAGGGTTGCGGAGCATGAGCTGGAGGTCCTTAAGGCCATGGGCATGGATCCGCAGGAAGTTGAACAGGGCGGGGTGTTTCGGGCCGCGGGCTGCCAGGAGTGCAACAGTACCGGATTCAGGGGACGTACCGGGGTGTATGAGGTCATGCCCAATACCGCAAAGATCCAGGAAATGGTACTGGCCGGGAAAAGCGACCTGGAGCTTCGCAGGACCGCCGTGGAAGAGGGCATGATCACCATGCGCAAGAGCGGGCTGATAAAGATGTCCCAGGGCATGACCTCGGCCCAGGAAGTGCTCAGAGTAACCGTGAACTAGGGCGGACTTAAGTATGCCGATATTTCTTTACAAGGCCACCAGCAAGTCCGGAAAAAAGCTCAAGGGCGATCTGGATGCCCCCAGCCTGGATATGGCCCAGACGGTATTAAAGCGCAGAGGGTTAAAGGATATCAAGGTCAAGCCCAAGCCCAGGGATATCCTGGAGGGCACATTTCTGGAAGGACGGGTTACTTCCAGGGATATGGTCATATTCAGCCGGCAGTTCGCCACCCTGATAAACGCCGGGGTGCCCATCCTGCAGGCCCTGCAGGTCATGTGTGATCAGACCGAAAACAAGATCCTGCGGCGCAAGCTCTACGAGGTCAAAAACGACATCGAGGGAGGGTCATCTCTTTATGACAGCCTGAAAAAACATCCCGACGTATTCGACGACCTGTACACCAACATGGTCGATGCCGGAGAGGCCGGGGGAGTCCTGGACCTGGTCCTGGACCGCCTGGCCCGCTACATTGAAAAGGCGGCCAGGCTCAAGGCCAGGGTCAAGAGCGCGCTTATTTATCCGGGAGTGATCATCACCGTGGCCGTGGCGGTGATAGCCATTATCCTGATCTTCGTCATACCCACTTTTGAGCAGATGTTCGCCGACTTTGGCGGGGCCCTGCCTGCACCCACCCAGTTTGTCATAGGCCTTAGCCGGTTCGTATCTCAGAACGTATTGTGGATTCTGGGGGGAGTGATAGGTACGGTCCTGGGCATACGGCTTTTTTACCGCACCGAAAGGGGCAAGATCCTGATTGACGAATGGATCCTGCATGCTCCGGTTTTCGGGCCGCTTCTGCGCAAAGTGGCAGTGGCCAGGTTCAGCCGGACCATGAGCACCATGATTTCATCGGGTGTGCCCATCCTCAGCGCCCTGGACATTGTCTCGCGCACCGCCGGCAACAAAAGCGTGGAGCATGCGGTGCAGGAGGCCAAGCAGAGCATCACCGAGGGGCAGAGCCTGGCCGAGCCCCTGTCCGAGACCGGCATATTTCCACCCATGGTCACCCAGATGATCTCCATCGGGGAGACCACCGGGGCCCTGGACAGCATGCTGGAAAAGATAGCCGACTTTTACGATGATGAGGTGGATGTGGCCGTGGATACTTTGACCTCGCTCCTGGAACCCATTATGATCGTTTTTCTGGGCGTAGTGGTGGGCGGTCTGGTCATCAGCATGTATCTGCCTATATTTCAGATTGCGGATGTGGTGGCATGACGGGTCGGACAGGTCTGACGGGTCGGACAGGTCTGACATGTCGGACAGGTCTGACATGTCGGACAGGTCTGACGGGTCAGACAGGTCGGACGGGTCGGACAACTCAGAAGCACAATAAATTACAAAAGGAGGACAAAATGAGCAGAAATCCGGTAGTGGCCGTAGCAGGGGCCACCGGTGCAGTGGGCAGAGAGATGCTCAGGATCCTGGCCGAGAGGGATTTTCCGGCCAGGGAGGTCATCCCCCTGGCTTCGTCCAGGTCCGCCGGCAGCAAGCTAGAATACAAGGACAGCGAGCTTACTGTACAGGAGTTGACCGAGGATTCCTTCAAGGGAGTTGATCTGGCCATATTTTCCGCAGGCGGGGGTACCTCTGAAAAGTACGCCCCCATCGCCGCACAGAGCGGCTGCGTGGTGGTGGACAACTCCAGCTTCTGGCGCATGGATCCCAGTGTACCTCTGGTAGTGCCCGAGGTGAACCCGGAAGCCCTGGAAAAGCATCAGGGAATCATTGCCAATCCCAACTGCTCCACCATCCAGATGGTGGTGGTCCTAAAACCCCTGCATGATGTAAGCAGGATAAAGAGAGTTGTGGTCTCCACCTACCAGGCGGTGTCCGGATCAGGGCAGAAGGCGGTCAAGGAGCTGGAGACTCAGGTCAAGCAGCTATTCAATATGGAAGAAGTCACCCCCAGCGTATATCCTTATCAGATAGCCTTCAACTGCATCCCGCATCTGGATGCCTTCATGGACAACGGTTACACAAGGGAAGAGATGAAGATGGTCAACGAGACCGTCAAGATTATGGGTGATCAGGGCATCAGGGTGACAGCCACCACGGTCCGGGTGCCGGTGTTTTTCGGACACAGCGAATCCCTCAATGTCCAGACCGAGTCCAGAATAAGCCGGGAAGAGGCCCGGGCCATTCTCACACAGGCCCCGGGGATCAGGGTCATGGACAATCCCGAGGAAAAGATCTATCCCATGCCCCTTTTTGCAGCAGGCAAGGACGAGACCTTTGTGGGCCGCATCCGCGAGGACCAGAGCACCGAAAACGCCCTGGACATGTGGGTGGTGGCGGACAATATCCGCAAGGGGGCGGCCCTGAATGCAGTGCAGATTGCAGAGTTTCTGCTGGTCAAGGACCTGGTCAGGGTGCCGTAGGAATTGGATGTCGGATGTCGGAGGTCGGATGTCGGATGTCGGACGTCGGGGGTCGGAAGAGAGAATTCAGGGGGAGGGCTTTCATCCCTTCCCCCTTTTTATCCTGGAGACAAGAAAAGTGGTCCAAACAGCATCCAGCCAGGAATACCTGGACAAGCTGCTTTCCCTGCCCCGTCCGGGGGAGGAAAACATATTCGCATTTTATGACCATCGCCTGGAGATGTTCTGCAAGGATCCCAGGATGATGCTCATTCCCCTGGACGATCACATGATTCACCGGGGAGACGGGGTGTTTGAGACGGTCAAGTATCTGGGTCGCAGGATTTATCAGCTTGAGGCCCACCTGGAGCGTATGGAAAAGAACTGCAAGGCCATATTCATGACCCCGCCCCTGTCCTGGTCCGGGATCCGGGAACTGGTCCGGGAGACCGCCCGGGTGGGAGGCCGGGATGATGGATACTTGAGCATTTTTGTGGGCCGCGGACCCGGCGGGTTTGCCATTGACTACCGCGAATGCCCCTGGCCCAGCCTGTATATCGTAGCCAGGAGGTTCAACCATCTGCCGGCAAGCATGTGGGAAAAAGGGGTCCGGGCCTGCAAGTCCCAGCATCCGGCCAAGCCGTCCTTCATGGCCAGGATCAAGTCCGTAAACTACCTGCCCAATGTGCTTATGAAAAAGGAGGCCGTGGATAAAGGCTGCGATTTTGTGCTCTGCTTTGATCAGCACGGATTTCTAGCTGAAGGCTGCATAGAAAACGTGGTGGTGGTGGACCAGGATGGACGCATTCTGGTACCGGAGCTGAACAATGCCCTGCCGGGCACCACCCTCATGCGCGCCCTGGAACTGATCAAGGACGAAGTCAGGTTCGTGTTTCGGCCCATAAGCGAGGAAGAGATCTACGAAGCCAGGGAAGTGATCCTGCTTGGCACCACCCTGGATGCCATGAGCGTGGTGCGCTACAATGGCAAACCCATCCACGACGTCCGCCCCGGCCCGGTGAGCAGGCGAATGCGCGAACTGCTGGTGCGGGACCTGCAGGAAAACGGGGTACAGTTTTAAGCTATTAAAGAGCAGGCCCGAACCCCACTTTAATCTACAATAATCTTCTCCCCGGGGGAGGAGACAACCTCGCCCATGATGGCGGCTTCATAGAGGCCTCTGGAATGCAGGTGCTGGAGCATGTCCCGGGCCTGGTCCGGGGGACAGCAGATGAGCAGGCCGCCGGATGTCTGGGGGTCGAACAGGATGTCGCGTTTGGCCGGGGTGATTCCTTCTGAGTATTCCACGATATTTTCCCGGAACTGCCGGTTTTTGTGCGCTCCTGCGGGCACCAAGCCCATGGAGGCGAACTCCAGGGCTTCGGGAAGGACCGGGAGGCTGCCAAAATCAATTCTCAGGCTGACTTTTGAGCCGCAGAGCATCTCGGCCATATGTCCCAGCAGACCGAATCCAGTTATATCTGTACAGGCGTGAATATTGTAGTCCCGCATGACCTCGGCTGCTGTCCGGTTGAGTTCGGCCATGAGTCTGGTGACCTTCTGAATATGTTCCTGGGAGGCCGCTCCGCCCTTGATGGCGGTGTTGACTATGCCCGTGCCCAGGGGCTTGGTCAGGATGAGCCGGTCCCCGGCCTGGATGTTTTTCTTGGTCAGGACTTTGTCCGGATGCACAAAACCGGTTACTGACAGGCCGTATTTGAGCTCAGCGTCCTCCACGCTGTGCCCTCCCACCAGGACGGTGTCCGCCTCGCGCATCTTGTCCAGGCCTCCCATAAGGATCTGGCGCAGGACTTCCAGATCCATCCTGCCCAGGGGGAAACCCACCAGGTTCATGGCGGTTCTGGGCTCTCCGCCCATGGCATAGACATCGCTTAAGGCATTGGCTGCGGCGATCTGGCCGAACCAGTAGGGATCGTCCACGATGGGGGTAAAAAAATCCACGGTCTGGATCAGGGCCAGATCATCGGATATCTTATATACCCCGGCGTCGTCGGCCCGGTCCAGGCCCACTATGAGGTTGTCATCGGTGGGAAACTTGAGTCCGTGCAGTGCTTTGTCCAGGTCCCCTGGAGGCAGCTTGGAAGCTCAGCCGGCACCTTTGACGGTTTCCGTGAGGCGTTTTTTTGTATCCAGGTTTGATATGTTCATATCCTGTATGTAACCCGGAAAGAATCCGGCAGTCCAATTTAAAATATCAATAGAAAGCCTGGATTGCTATTGAAAATATCAATACGCAGGCCTAAAAAAAAAGCCCGGAGAAGTATCTCCGGGCTTTTTGCGGTTTATTATTCTTTTTACTGGGCCTGTTCCTGGTATTCTTCCTTCATGAGCTTGGAGGAGATGGGGGTGATGTTTGCATCCCCGCAAAACAGGTCTTCCCGGGTAGTGCCCATGAGGGCCTCGGCCAGGACATCATCCATGTGTTGTACCGGCATGACCTCCAGGCCCTTGAGCACATTGTCCGGGACTTCCTGCAGGTCTTTCTGGTTGGCTTCGGGGATGATGACCTTGTTTATGTCACCGCGCCTGGCGGCCAGAAGCTTTTCCCTTAGTCCGCCTATGGGCAGGACCCTGCCGCGCAGGGTGATCTCCCCGGTCATGGCCAGATCGTTACGCACCGGCAGGTTCAACAGGGAGGATACCAGGCTGGTGGTCAGGGTGATGCCGGCTGAGGGGCCGTCCTTGGGGGTGGCCCCTTCCGGGACGTGCACGTGGACGTCGATTTCTTTATAAAAATCCGGCTTGAGGCCGAATATATCCGAGCGGGAGCGCACATAGCTGAGTGCCGCCTTGGCGCTTTCCTTCATGACGTCACCCAGTTTGCCGGTGATCTCCACCTTGCCCGTGCCGGGCATGAGGGCCACCTCCACCAGGAGGATTTCCCCGCCTACCTCGGTCCAGGCCACACCGTTGGTTACACCCACCAAAGGCCTGTCCTCGCGCTCGCCGTGGCGGATTTTGGATACGCCCAGGTAAGTGGGTACGCTCTTGGCCGTGACCCGGACAGTTTTGTCCTTCTGGGCTTTTTCCTCGACTTTTTTCTTGGCCACCTTGCGGCAGATGGAGGCGATTTCACGCTCCAGGTTGCGCACCCCGGCCTCCCGGGTGTACTGCCGGATTATTTCATTTATGGCTCCTTCGGAAATGGAGACCTGCCTGTCTTCCAGGCCGTGATACCTGAGCTGCTTGGGCCAGATGAAATGCCTGGCGATCCTGTTTTTCTCGGTTTCCAGGTAACCGGGCAGCTTGATTATTTCCATACGGTCCTGCAGGGGCGCTGGAATGGCCTGCAGGTAGTTGGCCGTGGTGATGAAGAAGATGTTGGACAGGTCGTAATCCAGGTCCAGGTAATGATCGCTGAAGGCGGAGTTCTGTTCCGGGTCCAGTACTTCCAGCAGTGCTGCTGATGGGTCCCCCCTGAAATCCATGCTCATCTTGTCCACCTCGTCCAGGCAGAAAACCGGGTTGTTGGTTTCCAGCCGTTTCAGGCTCTGCAGGATCTTGCCGGGCATGGCCCCGACATAGGTGCGCCTGTGTCCCCTGATTTCGGCCTCGTCGCGCACGCCGCCCAGGGACAGCCTGATGAATTCCCGCTGGGTGGCCCGGGCCACGGACTTGGCCAGGGATGTCTTGCCCACGCCCGGCGGTCCCACCAGGCACAGGATGGGCCCGCGCATTTTTTCCACCAGGCTCTGAACGGCCAGGTATTCCAGGATTCTCTGCTTGGGCTTTTCCAGGCCGTAATGGTCTTCATCCAGGATAGTTTCCGCTTTGGAGATGTCGGTGTCCGTCTCCCGGAGTTCGTTCCAGGGCAGGGACAGGACCCAGTCCACGTAATTCATGAGCACGCTGTATTCCCCGGCATTGGGGGGCATGCTGCGCAGTTTTTTGATTTCATCCGAGGCCTTGTCCTTGGCCTGCTGAGGCATGTTTTTCTGGTCCACCTTTTCCTGCAGCACATCCAGTTCGGCCTTGGGATCGTGATCGCGCCCCATTTCTTTGTGGATGGCCTTGAGCTGCTCGGAAAGGTAATACTCCCTCTGGTTCTTTTCCATCTGGTTCTTGACCCTGGACTTGATCTTTTTTTCCAGGGAAAAGACCTCGATCTCACCCTGCAGGTGAGCGAAAGCCATCTGCAGGCGCTTGAAGGGATCAAATTCCTCCAGGACTTCCTGCTTTTCGTTAAAGTCCACCTTGAGATGGGGCATTATTGCATCAGCTATGGCCCCGGGGTCGCTCATATTCTGGATGGACTGCACTGACTCCTTGGCGATCTTGTTGTTGACCTTGGAGTATTCCACCAGGGATTCCTGTGTGGCCCGGACCAGGGCCGCGGTTTCGGAGTGGTTGCTTTGTTCTTCCGGCAGGAAAAAGGCGTCTACTTCAGGAACCACCACTTCAAAGTCAACGTTGTCAGGGTTTATTGCGGCCCGGTGCAGGCCTTCAAACAAGACCTTGACAGTACCATCGGGCAGGCGGAACATCTGCAGAATCCGGCTTACGCAACCGCAGGAATAGATCCCTTCTGAAGAGGGTTTTTCCATCTGAGGATCATTCTGCGTAACCAGGAAAATCTTTTTGTTGTAGTTGTTCAAGGCGTACTCTATGGCCTTGATGGAAGAATCGCGTCCCACCAGCAGGGGGATGATGGCCTTGGGAAACATGACCACTTCCCGGAGGGTCATCAAGGGAAGTCTTTCGCCCTTGTTTTTTGGGTTTTTAGAATATGTTTTTTTTGTCATTCAGGCACCTCGTTATCCAGTTTTAAGGGGGATAATTATTCCCCCGGTATGATTGTTGATTCGGAGACAGTTTCAATACTAATCACTGGTCATTATTTTGGCAACAAAAAAGAAAAATTTTGACTTCAAGACATGCAGCAGCCCAAAGGAGCAGTCTCCAGAGCAAGAAGCCTTTTTTTGAAATCTGTTCCGCTGGAAAAGCCGCCAAGTCCAGTGCCTGCTCTTATCACCCGGTGGCAGGGAATGATTACCGGCCATGGATTACCGGCCATGGCTGTACCCACGGCCCTGGCCGCACGGGGATTGCCGCACATGGCGGCCAGCCCGGAATAAGTCACGGTCCTGCCCCATGGTATGAGCCATAACAGGGTTTTCAGAGCTCTGGCCCGGAAAGGGGGAAGTTTTTTCCAGTTCAGTGGAGCATCCAGCCAGAGTGCATTTTTTTGCTCCAGATAACATCGGTTCAGGGCCTGCAGCACCCTGGATGGCCTGCTGAAACCCTGCTTGCAATTTGCGGTCCCTGATCCGGGAGGCAGCAGGGAGGTGCGCTCAATAAGGTCTTTATTCCAGGTTATGATCAGGGTGAACTGCGAATGGATAAGGTATTCCTGCATTATAGTAACCCCCAGGGTGTAACACGAGTGAGCTGAAAAAAGTCTTTAGATCCCATTCTTAGCCGGAAAATGATCTTTTGTATCTGGAACCGGCAGTGGAGAAGGATACAGGGCCTATCCCGGGTCTGTACAACCTGGGACAGGCGGCGGAAAACAACCTTGCAGGCCGCAACAGAGGCATGGGGAGAGTTCGCCGGGCTGTGGCAGGAAAGCGAGGGGCGGGATGTAGTGTTCATGGACTGCCGTGGTGCGGACAATGCGGCGCCCCTGGTGGAAAAACACCCGGAGAAAAGGAATAATTCCAGACCGCAACCCTGGATGCAAATCTGCACCAGGTGCCCGGGGCTGGAACCATTGTCCTGGTGTGCAACAAAGGCGGGCGTTCCTATCACTACAGCGAAACTTATTAAATACAGTATGGTATCTCAATTGGGGACAGGCAC
>PWSL01000162.1 GCA_003563255.1 Desulfonatronospira sp.
AGGCACCCCCGCACTTATTTTTATTAAAAATGATCTTGGTTTTATTGGAAAAAATAAGTGCGGGGAGAGCCAGTCCCCGCAGGTCAATCATAAGTTTCGCTGTAGTGCTAAACAGATACTTGAAAAGCAACTTTTCAAATTTTCGCTGAAGTGATAACTGGAAAGAGTTTTCAAACATCCGCTTTATAACCGTTGAGGCGGAAAGGACGTAAAGTACCAGTGCAGGCGACTCAGGAGTACCTCTATACCCACCGGCCGGTGATGCTGGAAGAAGTTCTGGATTTTCTTGATCCCGTTCCCGGCGGAAGATACCTGGACGGCACCCTGGGGCTGGGCGGGCATAGTCTGGAAATCCTTAAGTATACCCAGGGGAAATGCCAGGTGCTGGGCATGGACATGGACGAGGAAGCCCTGGAACTGGCCCGGGAGAACCTGGTGAAATACAGTGAAAATACATGCCTGGTCATGGATCCTTACCACTTTTTTGAAGAGCATATGCAGAGCCTGGGGTGGCACAAGCTGGACGGTGCTCTTCTGGACCTGGGCCTTTCTTCGCTGCAGCTGGACAAAGCGGAAAAGGGGTTCAGCTTTATTCATGACGGTCCGCTGGATATGCGCATGGGACATTCCCAGGGGTTTCAGCCCGCATCCACCCTGCTGCAGAACTTATCTTTTGCCGCTCTGAAAAAGATTCTTTATGAACTGGGCGAAGAGCCCATGGCACCCAGAATTGCCAGGGCCATAATCCAGGCTCGTGAAAGAAACAGCATAAGAAGTACACTGGAACTGGCGCAAATAGTGGAACAGGCCTACCCTGCCCAGAGAAGACGGTCAGCCAGGAATCACCCGGCCACCAGAACGTTTATGGCCCTGCGCATGGCCATAAACCATGAACTTGAAAGCCTGAAGGAGTTTCTGGAAAAAATACCACTTTACCTTCGCCCCGGGGCAAGGCTGGTGGTAATATCTTTTCACTCCCTGGAAGACAGGATGGTCAAGCAGTACCTGCGCAGGCAGGCTTCAACCTGTATCTGCCCTCCCAGATCGCCGGTATGTAACTGCAACCACCAAAAAACCTTTGAAATTCTGACCAAAAAACCTCTGACTCCCTCAAAAGAAGAAACAGAGCGTAATCCCAGGAGCAGAAGCGCCAAGCTCAGGGCCGCTCAACGGACCGAAGAATACGGGAATATGGGAGTGGGGGTGTAGGGTGATTTAGGGGGTTGGCAGAGAGAATGATAAACAATTTTTTATTGATTTTAATGACCACTACAGAGATTTTTTTATTGACCTACTGGGACCAGAGCTGGACCCCCGTCTTTGCTCGAAATTATCTTGTTGTTTTGTGACCGGGTTTTCAGGAGTAAGTCACAATAATTATCTGACAATCTTTTTTTTACTATCACTACAGGGACACTTTATTTAAGCGGGAAGGGGACCGGCTCTTTTACCGCCGAGAGCCCAGCCATTTTACGGTTTGAGTTCGGCAAAAGTGCCTGTCCCTGGTGGCTGAGGCAAAAATTAACACAAAGTGTCGCTGTTGTGCTATTTTGGTTATTCTCAATGTACGTAGCAGCCTAGCACCTGAAATATGCCTGATAAGAAGAAAGAAAGAAATACCGGCAGTTATCAATGGTTGGCTATTATGCTGATGTTGACCTTTATCCTGGGGCTGGCCAAGGTATGGGTGACCGTGGAGAGAGTGGACCTGGCCTACCGCATGGAAAGGCTTCAGGGTGAGTACCGAGACAACAGGGAGTTGCGGACCAAGCTGACCATAGAGAGAAACAACCTGATGTCCCCGTACAGGCTCAGGGAATTCGGGCAGCAACACGGTTTGTTCAAGCCCGGGGATGAACAGATCCGCAAAATCACTAAGTAAAGGGCGTATGGCATTGAAAAAAGCCAAAAACAAGTCCAGGGACTACAGCAGAATCAAGATCGGCCTTGTACTTGCGCTCTGCTTCGTGTTCTGGGGTGGCCTGTGGGCCAGGGCCGTGCAGGTGCAGATCCTGCGGGGCGAGGAACTGGCGGAACAGGCCAGCAGGCAGTATTTCAGCCAGGAGAAGATCCTGGGCAAAAGGGGTGAGATATTCGACCGCGAAGGACGGGTACTGGCCCAGAGCGTACGCAGCAAGTCAATATATGCCAACCCCTTCATGATGGATAATATTCCTGCCAGCTCAGCGCGACTGGCCGGTATTCTTGATGCAGACCCGGGCTCCATCCAAGCCAGGCTTGACCGTAAAAGCAGCTTTGTCTGGCTGGACAGAAAAGTCAGCGACCGGGTGGCCCACCAGGTCTCCTCGGCTGACATCCCTGGAGTCTTTATTATGGACGAGCACAGCCGGGTTTATCCTCAAAAACACCTGTTAGGACAGGTACTGGGATTTGTGGGCATGGACAACACCGGGCTTGAGGGTCTGGAAAGGTCCCTGGATGATCGCCTGAGTGGGGCTGAGATGGTTATGATCATGCAGAGGGATGCCTCCGGGCAGAGATTCAACCTGCTGCCCAGACAGCCGGATGGGCAGGTGGACGGCCAGGATATTCACCTGACCATAGACTCCCGGATGCAGTTTTACGTGGAGCAGGCTCTGGCGGATGCAGTAGAGGACAATGACGCCCGAAGCGGCATCGCCATGGTGGTGCATGTACCTACCGGGGACATACTGGCCTGGGCCAACTATCCTTTTTTCAATCCCAACAATTTTCGCTCATCCACTCCAGATATATGGCGCAACCGCGGAGCCACCGATCTTATCGAACCCGGTTCCACCCTCAAGCCATTCCTGGTGGCTGCAGCTCTGGAAGAAAACGTGGCCCGGGGCGATTCTCTTTATTACTGTGAACAGGGACTCTGGAGGCTGGGCAGAAATCAGATCAAGGACGTCAGGGAGTACGGCTGGCTGACTGTAAACAGGATTCTGCGCTACTCCAGCAATATTTGTGCGGCCAAGATAGGCCTGGACATGGGGCCCGGCACTCTGCACCAGTACCTGGTAAACCTGGGCCTGGACCAGCCCACTGGAGTACAGGTTCCCGGGCAGACCAGCGGTCTGCTGCGTCCCCCGCATACCTGGAGAGACATGGACCTGGCGACCATTTCATTCGGCCAGGGCATGGCCACCTCCTTTCTTCAGCTGGCCCGGGCCTTCACTATCCTGGGCAACCACGGGGTCTTCACGGATTTGAATATCCTGCAGGACCAGAGCAGTCCTGTCTCTTCCGGCCAGAGGATTATCTCCAGGGAGGTCAGTCGCGACGTGCTGGCCATGATGCGCGACTCGGTGGAGAGGGACGGCACCGGGACCAGGGCCAGGATAAGTGGCATTGAAGTGGGGGGGAAGACCGGCACCGCCCAGAAGGCTTCCCCAAGTGGGGGGTACAGTGACAAGTATGTGGCCTCTTTTGCGGGGTTTTTGCCGGCCATGGATCCGGAATATATGATCATGGTGCTGGTGGATGAACCTACCAGACCTTTTTACGGCGGCCTGGTGGCAGCCCCTGCCTTTCAGCGCATCGGCGGCAGGATCCTTGCCTCAGAACAGGGTCTTGGTCTGCGCAGGCTGGTTCTGGAAAGTTCCGGGGAAGCCCAGGGCGCATCTACCTCTGATGGCTCCAGGTTCAGTATTGTCCCCAGGCAAGACGTGGAAATGGACACCAGCCATGTTCCTGACCTGCGGGGCATCCCTTTGCGCCTGGCTGTGGAAAACCTGCTCAAGGCAGGGATTGAACCTACTCTCCAGGGCCGGGGAGTAATGGTGCGGGACCAGGATCCCGGACCGGGCAGCAGTTGGAGCAACCAACAGAAGCAAATAACCCTCAAGCTGTGCTCAGAGTCTTGAGATAATCGGCCGTGGAAATTCCTGGCGAAAAAAAACAAAGGTAAAACTTGCATTCATGAGCAGCTGGAACAAAGTCTTGAATGAAGCCCGCCTGGGCAGGCAGGTGCAAAACAACTCCCGTCTCGTAAGTCCCGGGGATATCTTTGTGGCCGTTCCCGGCACCAGGGTCCATGGAAATGCTTTTATCCCAGAGGCCCTGGACCGTGGAGCTGCCTTTGTGGTTGCGGACAGTGAATATCCCGGCATGGACAGGGTGATTATACATTCCAGACCCGCCATTGCCCTGGGAGCACTGGCCCGGGCATACTTCGGCACCGGCAACCTGGATATGAAAGTGGTAGGCATAACCGGGACCAACGGCAAGACCACCACCAGCTATATCCTGGAATACCTCTTCACCTGCAGCGGATACCGGGTAGGGGTGCTTGGCACGGTCAACTACCGCTGGCCGGGAACACTTCTCAAGGCCGGGACGACCACCCCGGACTGCCTGAAACTGCACCGTATGCTGGCTGACATGCAGCGCCAGGGAGTGCAGGTGGTCTTTCTGGAGGCATCCTCCCACGCCCTGGACCAGAAGCGCCTGGCCGGCATTGACGTCCACGTGGGGGTCTTTACCAACCTTTCCCGGGATCATCTGGATTACCACAAAGACATGCAGGACTATTTTCAGGCCAAGAAAAAACTCTTTGAGCCGACAGACTCCGGAAAATTCCTGGGGAGCATCATCAACCTGGACGACCCTTACGGGCGTATCCTGGCCCTGGAAGCACCCAGTGTCATTGGATACGGTCTTCAAAATACATTCCCCCCTCTGCTTCAGGGACGTCTGGTGCATAGTTCTGCCAGGGGAATAGAGTTAAAATGCCGCTTCCGGGACACCTCCTGGAGCATCTCCTGCAGTCTGCCCGGGACTCACAATGCCCAGAATCTCCTGGCGGCCCAGGGAGTCGGACTCTGCCTGGGACTGGGACCTGGAGACTTTCAGTGCCTGAAAAACCTTGGCAGCATCCCCGGACGCCTGGAAAAGGTGCACAGTCCTGGGGAAATTAATATTTTCGTGGATTATGCCCATACCCCGGATGCGCTGGAAAACGTCTGCCTGGCCCTAAAAGGCCTGCCCTTCGCAAAACTGGCCGTCCTTTTCGGGTGCGGCGGAGACCGGGACCGGGGCAAGCGCCAGGCAATGGGCCGGGCCGTGGCCTCCCACGCGGACGTGGTCTTTTTAACCTCTGACAACCCCAGGTTTGAAGACCCGGAAAACATTATCCAGGACATCCTGCCAGGACTGAACGGGCACCCCTGCGTAAACGTTGAGCCGGACCGCAGGCTGGCCATTGTCCGGGCCGTATCCGGTCTGGGGCCGGGTGAGGCCCTGCTGGTGGCCGGCAAGGGACATGAGGACTACCAGGAAGTCCGGGGCGTCAGGCATGCCTTCAGCGACGCCGAAGAAATACAAAAGGCCCTGCAATACCTGCATAACCATACACATGAACCTTTTGGTACAGAAGCAGGATACACATGAACCTGGAACTTCAGGAAGCAGCCCTGGCCATGCAGGCCCGGGTGGATAGAGACCGGCCCTGGAACATTCAGGTTGCCGGGGTCCAGACGGACAGCCGCAAAACCGGACCGGGAGAGCTGTTTTTCTGCCTGCAGGGAAGTAGATCCGACGGCCACAGCTATGCCGGACAAGCCGCGACCCGGGGGGCCGCAGGTATTGTGGCCCACAAAGAGCTTTCGAACATTATGGATACACCGGTGCTTATGGTGGATGATACCCTCAAGGCCCTGGGCCGCCTGGGCCGGCACTGGAGACAAAAAGCCGGCCGCTTGGTGCTGGGCATAACCGGTTCCGCCGGCAAGACCACCACCAAGGAGATCCTGGCAGGAGTTCTGGCAGCACGTTTTCGGGTGGGTAAAAACTACAGAAACTGGAACAACCAGCTGGGTCTGCCTCTTTCCCTGTGCATGCAAAGCGGGGATGAGGATTTCTGGGTAATGGAACTGGGTATAAACAACCACCAGGACATGGACCGGCTTGGGGAAATACTTTTACCTGACGCGGCCCTTATCTTAAACGTAGGCCCCTGCCACCTGGAGGGACTAGGGGATGTAGCCGGGGTGGCCTCTGCCAAGGCCCGACTCCTGGACCACATCCAGGCCGGTGGCAAGGCCTATATAAACATGGACTACCCCGAACTGAAGCGGGAAGCCGGGGCCAGACAGGAATTGAATATCACATGGTTTTCCAGGCGGCATTCAGAGGCCGGCTATCGCGTCATCCACCTGCAGGCGGACAGGTTTCTGCTGCACCTTGACGGGCAGGAAATATCATTCACGGCCCCTGTGCAGGGGGCGCACCTGTGCGAAAACCTGGCTGCAGTCTGGGCTGTGTCCCTGGAATTCGGCATGCAGCCTGGCGAGATCAAGGAAGCACTGAAAAAAGCGGTTCTACCGGAACAGAGGATGTCTGTGAGCCGTCTGGGCGACTGGACGGTTATCGATGACTCTTACAACGCCAACCCCATGTCCATGCAGGCCGCCCTGGAAACCGCCCGCAGCCTGGCATCCGGAAAAGACCTTGTCCTGGTGCTGGGAGATATGGCTGAGCTTGGTCCGGGCGAAGCCCTGACCCACGCAGAACTGGGCCGTACTCTGTGCCGGGATGGTTTTACCGCCCTTTTTTATCACGGGGACAACCTGCAGCACGTTATGTCGGGCATGAACGGTTCAGGGAGCCGCAGAACTCTTTACGTACAGGACACAACTTCATTTCAGAAGGCCTGGGAAAAACAGGGTTGTTCCGGCGGGGTAATTCTTTTCAAGGGCTCCAGAAGGGCCGGCATGGAAAAATTTGTGCAGGCATTCAAGCACTGTCTGGCAACCCCTGAAAAAACGGGGTCATAAATGCTTTATCACCTGCTTTACCCTTTGAGTGAAGACATCAGTTTTTTCAATGTCTTTCGCTACATTACCTTCAGGAGCATATACGCCCTGCTCACTGCCCTGCTTTTGAGCCTCTGGCTTGGGCCCAGGTTCATCAAGTGGCTGCAGCGCATAAAATGCGGCCAGTATGTCCAGGAAGACGGGCCCGATCACCAGGTAAAACAGGGCACCCCCACCATGGGCGGGGTTCTCGTGGCCTTCTCTCTGGCGGTAAGCGTTCTTCTGTGGGGGGATCTGACCAACAGGCTCGTCTGGATGTGCCTGTTTGTATTCGGAGGGTTTTTCCTGGTGGGTTTTTTTGATGACTACCTGAAGGTAATCAAGAAGCACAACCAGGGCCTAAGCGTCAAAAGCAAGCTTCTGGGCCAGGGCATTATTGCCCTGGGTGCGGTCTCCATGCTCCTGACCATGCCGGGTTACAACACTGAGCTGCTTATACCCTTTTTCAAGGATCTCCGGCCGGACCTGTTTCTTTTTTATGTTCCCTTTGCCGCGGTGGTCATGATCGGGGCCTCCAACGGGGTGAACCTCACCGACGGCCTGGACGGCCTGGCCATCGGGCCGTACATAGTCAGCGCCGGGTGCCTGTCCATATTTGTATATGTATCCGGGCATTATCACCTGGCGGACTATCTGCAGGTGCCCTACATACCCGGACTGGGCGAGGTGACAGTATTCTGCGGGGCCCTGGTGGGGGCGGGACTGGGATTTCTATGGTACAACGCCTACCCGGCCCAGATTTTTATGGGCGATACCGGCAGCATCAGCCTGGGGGGTACCCTGGGTTTTATTGCAGTTCTTTGCAAACAGGAACTTTTGCTCATCATCGTAGGGGGGCTTTTCGTTATCGAAACCCTCTCGGTGATCCTTCAGGTAGGCTATTACAAGATGAGCGGAGGCAAGCGCATTTTTCGCATGGCCCCGCTGCATCATCATTTTGAACTAAAAGGGGTCCCGGAATCCAAGATAATAATCCGGTTCTGGATTCTGTCCATACTCTTCGCTTTGGCGGCATTGAGCACACTTAAGCTCAGGTAGGATAAATCATGCAGGAGATGGTGCATAAAGATCAGTTGAAAGGCCACAAGGTGGTGGTAGTGGGCGCTGGCCGTTCAGGCCTGTCCGCCGCTGCCCTGCTTCAGTCCCTGGGAGCCGGGGTACGCCTTCTGGAGAAGCGAACCGACTTTGATGTCTCCCAGCTGGATTCCAGAGGGTTGTTCAACGTGGAGCCTGTCCTGGGAGAGCACAGACCGGAGCATTTCCAGGGCGCGGACCTGGTGGTGGTCAGTCCCGGCATCTCCCTGGCCATGGTCAGGGGGCTTTGCCCGGCAGGCCAGACCGTGATCTCGGAGCTGGAGCTGGCTTCCTGGTTCATTTCCGAACCGGTCATCGCCGTCACCGGCACCAACGGCAAGACCACCACCTGCATGCTCATTCAAAAAGTTCTGGAAAAAGCCGGACGCAAGGTGTTCACCGGCGGCAACATAGGAACCCCGTTGAGCGATCATGTGCTTTCGGGAAAAAGAGCCGACATACTGGTCCTGGAGGTAAGCAGCTTTCAGCTACAAGGCTGCAGCGGGTTTACCCCGCACGTGGGTGTGCTGCTCAACTTCTCCGCCAACCACCTGGATCACCATGAAAGCGAAGACGAGTATTTCAGAGCCAAGATGCAGCTCTTTGCCCGCCAGGGCCCCATGGACCTGGCTGTACTGCCCCTGGAACTGAGAGCAAGGGTGGAGTCTGATTTCAGAATCAAAAGCAATATCACCTACTTTGCCCCCACGGGAAGATTTCATTGCCCCGGCCTGCCCGGGGCACACAACCAGGCCAATATGGAGGCGGCCATGCTGGCCTGCGGCTTTGTGGACGTAAGCAGAAATATCTTTGACCAGGCCCTGCTGGAATTTGTTCCTCCGCCGCACCGGCAGGAGGTGTTTCTACAGGACAAAGGGGTGCGCTACATCAATGACTCCAAGGCTACCACTCTGGAAGCCATGACAGCCGCCCTCAAGGCCTTTGACTCACCCATCAGGCTGCTGGCCGGGGGAAGATACAAGGGCGGGGACTTTTCCCTGCTGGCCGGCACCCTGCAGGAAAAGGCGGCCAAGGTTTACCTCTTCGGCGACAGCCGGGAGATATTTGAAGACGCCTGGAAAAACAGCGCTGACATGGAGCACTTTGCGGACCTGGAGCAGGCCGCAGCCAGGGCGGTACAGGAAGCAGGTCCCGGGGACAATGTACTTTTGTCCCCCGGCACCTCGAGCTTTGATCTTTTCAATAATTACCAGGAGCGAGGGGAGGCCTTCAAGGTAGCCGTGAGAAAGGCAACCGGCATAACACTGCAGTGAGTCGGACCTGTCGGACCTGTCGGACCTGTCGGACCTGTCAGACCTGTCAGACCTGTCAGACACGTCAGACCTGTCAGACACGTCAGACCTGTCAGACACGTCAGACCTGTCAGACACGTCAGACCTGTCGGACACGTCGGACCTGTCAGACACGTCCGACAAACCAGAGCAAAACAACATGACCAGCAATAAAAACGCCGCCAAAAACCAGGGCCCGGACCTGTGGCTTCTTTTCTCGGTGCTCATCCTCTCGGGCCTGGGGCTTATGATGATCCTGAGCACCAGTGCCGTCATGGCCGAGCGCTTTTATGCGGACAAGTACTTCTTTTTCAAGCGCCAGGCCCTTTTCGGACTGGCCGGCCTTCTGGTCATGTACCTGGGTTACAGGATCAACAGGGGGTTTATGTACCGCCTGCGCTATCTCTGGATTACAGCGGCCCTGGCCTTGCTGGCCATGACGGTTTTTTCGCCCTTGGGATATGCAGCCGGGGGCGCCGCCAGATGGGTCAATCTGGGGTTTTTCAACATTCAGCCCCTGGAACTGGCCAAGGTAGCCCTGGTCATTTATCTGGCCTGCTTCTTTGCCTTCAAGCAGGACAAGGTCAAGACCTTCAGCGTAGGCTTTTTACCCCCCACTCTGATTACGGGTATATTCTGCGCTCTTTTGCTGCTGCAGCCCGATTTCGGCGGGGCGGTATACATGGCCGGGCTATTGTTTCTTTTGAGCCTGGTGGGCGGCACCAGGTTAATTTACCTGTTCTCCTCCTCGGTATTGGCTGCAATAACTGCCGCAGTTCTGGTGTTGCAGTCGCCATACAGGTTCAGGAGATGGTTTTCCTTTCTGGACCCCTTCCAGGACCCCCAGGATTCGGGGTACCAGCTGGTGCAGTCCCTGTATGCCTTTGGGTCCGGAGGTATCTGGGGAATGGGACTGGGGGAAGGCAGACAGAAGCTCTTTTTCCTGCCTGAAGCGCATAACGATTTTATCATGGCTGTGGTGGGCGAGGAACTGGGCTTTATCGGGGTATCCCTGGTATTTATCGTCCTGGGGATTTTGCTTTGGAGAATCCTGGTCATCTGCATGTCCCAGAGTGACCTGGTGGACAGGTTTGCAGGGCTGGGCATGGGCATGATCATAATTATGGGCGCCCTGTTGAATCTGGCGGTTGTTCTGGGGGTCATCCCTCCCAAGGGACTGCCCATGCCCTTTATAAGTTATGGAGGCAGCAGCCTGCTTGTGTCTTTCTTCTGCGCGGGCTTTCTGCTCAACCTATCCAGGAGCAGGTGATGCTGAACAAAGTACTCATTGCCACAGGGGGTACAGGAGGCCATATTTACCCGGCCCTGTCCGTGGCCAGAAAAATAATGGAACATTATCCCTCCTGCAGGGTGGTGTTCGCAGGCGGGCTATACGGTTCTGAAAAGGATATCATCCCGCAGGCTGGATTCGAATTCAAGGCCTTTCCAGCCAAAGGGGTGCTGGGCAGGGGCATAAAATCCCTGGGTTCCGTGTGGTGGGCAACCAGAAGCCTGGCCAAAAGCTATTTCCTGCTGCGCTCCCTGAGACCGGATGTGGTGGTGGGGTTCGGGGGATATGCCGGGTTCATCCCGGTACTTACCGCCAGCATGATGAAGATACCCACGGCCATACATGAGCAGAACAGCCTGCCCGGAATGACCAACCGGGTCCTGGGGCGCAAAGTGAAAAAAGTCATGCTCAGTTATGAGGATATAAAGAACTTTTTTCCGCCGGAAAAGGTGGTTCAGACAGGCAACCCAGTGCGTACCGAACTTCTGGAGCACCAGTATGCATCACACGGGATGCATCAGCCGGGAAAAAGGCTCCTGGTCCTGGGAGGCAGCCAGGGGGCCAGCGCCATCAACTCCGCGGTCCTGGAGCGCCTCGATGAATTAAAGGCCATGGAGGTCAAAGTCTGGCATCAGACCGGGGAAAGGGACTATGAAATGGTGAAAGAGGCTTACCAGGAAAAGTATCCGGAAGCCAGGGTGGATGCATACATACAGGATATGGCCGGGGCCTATGATTTTGCGGACCTGGTGCTCAGCCGGGCCGGGGCTTCCACAATCTCCGAGCTTTGCGTGGCCGGAAAGGCTTGTGTACTCATACCTTTTCCCCATGCCACGCATGATCACCAGATGATCAACGCCAGATACCTGGAAGATGCCGGCGCAGCCATGGTGCTGGACCAGAGCTACCTGGACCAGGTCAACCTGGCCCGGGTCATCACCGATCTTCTGGCCATGCCGGAAAAAATAAGAGACATGGGCAGGGCTGCAGCAAAAATAAGCCGCCCCGAGGCAGCACAAAACATAGTCCAGGAACTGGTAAGTCTTAAAGCAGGAAAATAAAGTGCACAACTACATCAATCGCATACATATGGTGGGCATTGGGGGCTCGGGCATGAGCGGCATTGCCGAGGTCCTTTTGAACCTTGGCTACCAGGTCAGCGGCTCGGATCTGTCCCGGGGTCCCCCGGTAACCCTACTTGAGCAGCAGGGGGCAAAGGTGTTCCAGGGCCACCACCAGGACAACGTGGGCCCGGCCCAGGTGGTGGTGAAATCCACGGCGGTGCGCGAGGACAACCCCGAGATCCTGCAGGCCAGATCCACAGGGATACCGGTTATTCCCAGGGCGGAGATGCTGGCTGAGCTCATGCGGCTCAAAACCGGGGTGGCCGTGGCCGGGACCCACGGCAAGACCACCACCACGTCTTTTCTGGGAACCATTTTCAAGGAGGCCGGACTGGACCCCACCGTGATCATCGGGGGCAGGCTGAACAAGTACGGCAGCAACGCCCTGCCCGGCACCGGGGAATACCTCATAGCCGAGGCTGACGAGTCGGATGGATCCTTTCTGACCCTTTTGCCCATCATCAATATCGTTACCAATATCGGTGCTGACCATCTGGATTACTACCGGGACCTGGATGAAATCCGGGAAAGCTTTGTGCGTTTTATGAACAATGTCCCCTTTTACGGGCTCAATGTCGTCTGCGGCGATGACCCGCAAATCCGCCGTGTCCTGGAGCGGATCAAGCGACCGGTTCTAACCTATGGCTTCCAGGAGCAAAGCCGGCTGCGTGCTGAAATCCTCTCCATCAGTCCGGGGTCGATGTTCAATGTCTTCCAGGACCAGAGCTTCTGGGGCCGGGTAAAGCTCAATCACCCCGGCCGGCACAACGTGCTCAACTGCCTGGCCGCCATCGGGGTTGCCATACAGGCCGGGATAGACAAACAGGACATCCTGCGCTCCCTGGCCGACTTCGGCGGAGTAGGCAGGCGTTTCGAGCGCAAGGGAATAAAGGATGACGTCATGGTGGTGGACGACTATGGCCACCACCCCACGGAAATCGCGGCTACGCTGGAAACAGCCAGACAGTGCCATCCAGATCGCAGACTGGTGGTGCTTTTCCAGCCCCACCGCTTCACCCGGACCAGGGATTTCTTCGGGGAGTTCTGCCGGGTCCTGGCCGGTGCGGACCTGCTGTTGCTCACGGAAATATACCCGGCCTCGGAGGATCCAATACCCGGGGTCAACGCACAGAGCCTGGCCCAGGGAATCATGCAGGTGGCCGGTGTCCCGGTGCGCTTTTATCAGACCCTGGATGATGCAGGCCGCGCCCTGAGCGGTATCCTGCAGCAGGGGGACCTGTTCATGACCCTGGGGGCCGGCAACGTATGGCAGGTAGGAGAAAAATTTTTAGAAACATGAAAAAACTGCACCATCCGGATCTGAAAAAAATGTCCACCCTGAAAATGGGTGGCCGCGCCGGTGCGATTTATTATCCGGAACAGGAATCTCACCTGGAGAAGCTGTCCGGCATAATCGGCAGTGACCAGCGCTGCATGTTTCTGGGGAGAGGCAGCAATGTACTGTTTACCGATAACACTGCAGACCTGGTGCTGATTAAATGGCATGGAAATCTTCAGCCTGAGATCTCGGCCCGGGAGGGGGAGCACATCCTTGTCAATGTGGATGCCGGCTTTCCCCTTCCACGGCTTCTTGGCTGGAGCGCCTCCCGGGGCCTTTCAGGGCTTGAGGGGCTGGCAGGCATCCCCGGCAGCGTGGGCGGGGCTGTGGTCATGAATGCCGGCTCTCACGGTGTGGATTTTTGCAGCCTTTTATCCAGGGTCTGGATCTGGACCCCTGCTGCAGGTCTGCAGTGTCTGCAACCGGAAGAATTCAGCCATGGCTACAGGGAATTTAAGATAAATACACTACCGGGGGAATTTCTGGTGACCGCAGCACTCATTAGTCTTACCCCTTCCAGTCCGGAAGTTGTGCAGGAAAACATAAAAAAATTCTATCTGCGCAAAAAGAAAGTACAGCCGGTCCTTGCAGCCACGGCCGGATGCGTATTCAAAAATCCTCCGAACGGGGAATCCGCTGGAAGACTCCTGGACCAGGCAGGCTTCAGGGGCAAAAAATCAGGTCAAACAGCGTTTTCAACAAAACATGCCAACTTCCTGGTAAACCTGGGCAACGGCACAAGCCTGCAGGCCCTGGCACTTATCCAGGAGGCTCGAGAAAAAGTAAAGCAAGTGTCAGGCCATGAACTACAGTTGGAAATCAGGATAATCTGAGGGTACAGCATTGACCAGGAGAACCCCCTCACTAGCAAGAAATTCTGGAAACTACCACAGGCCCAGGCCTGTTGGTAAGTTTCGCAGACTTTTTTCAGCCCTTTTTGGTGTGGTGGGCCTGACCATGTTACTGGGCCTGAGTCTGGGATTTCTTGTCCTGGTGAGCGCGGCTCTTATCCATGGCTACCACTATGCCACAAGCAGTGAATACCTGGAGTTAAGAGAGATTGAAATCCATGGCAATCAGCGTTTGACCTATACCGACATACTGCGTCTGATGCAGGTTGATACCGGAATAAACATGCTCAAGCTGAACATGTCTCAAATGCAGAAAAGGCTGGTCCAAAGCCCCTGGGTAGAGCAGGCCCGGGTAAGGCGGGATTTTCCTGATCAGCTGCACGTGGATATCCGGGAAAAGCAGGCCTACTTCTGGGTCCAGAATGATGATAATCTTTACTATGCCGATGAGAAAGGCCGTATTATCGAGCGTCTGACTCCGGAAAGACTTGTGTCGCTGCCGGTGCTGCATACGCATCAAAACGCCGGATCCGGGGATATATCCGAGATTGTCCGCACCCTGGAACAAAGGATTTTTCCCTTTTCTATTCATGACATCTCCTGGATCAGCATAACTGAGACCGGCAGAGTCGGGATGTACATTCACGGGCTGGACCTGAAGCTTGCCATGAACTGCCGGGAACTGCACAAGCAGACCCGGCAACTAAACGCCGTGTGGAACGACCTGCGTCAGAGACAGGAAATTGATGCAGTAAAAATGATAACCGTGGCCGGAGAGAACGTCTGGGTTGCTTATCGTGATCCGGAAAAACCATGAAATTCAAGGGAAGCAGGTATGGCCAAATCAGATTTAATCGTGGGACTGGACCTCGGTACCACCAAGATTACGGCTGTGGTTGGAGAAATGACTCCAGACGGAGTTGATATTGTAGGCATCGGCACCAGTCCATCCACCGGGTTGCGCAAGGGAGTGGTAGTCAACATCGAGCAGACCGTGCAGTCCATCAAAAAGGCCCTGGAAGAAGCTGAACTGATGGCTGGGTGCGAGATCCAGTCCGTGTACGCCGGCATCGCCGGCAGCCATATAAAGGGCTTCAACAGCCACGGAGTCATAGCCGTAAAAGGAGGGGAGGTAAGCAGCCGCGACGTTGAAAGAGTCCTGGACGCAGCCAAGGCCGTGGCCATTCCCCTGGACCGGGAGGTTATCCATATTCTGCCGCAGGAATTCATTGTTGACGATCAAAACGGCATAGCCGACCCCCTGGGAATGGCCGGAGTCCGGCTGGAGGTCAAGGTGCATATAGTCACCGGCGCCGTAAGCAGCGCCCAGAACATTGTCCGGTCCTGTCACCGCAGCGGACTGGATGTCTCGGACATCGTCCTGGAATCTCTGGCATCCTCCAAGGCGGTTTTAACAGATGAGGAAAAGGAAATCGGGGTGGCCCTGGTGGATATCGGGGGGGGGACCACAGATGTGGCCATCTTCAGTGAAGACTCCATCAAGTACACCGGAGGCATTGCCATCGGAGGGGCCAACCTGACCAACGATATAGCTTTCGGACTGCGCACCCCCATGGTTTCCGCGGAAAAGATCAAGATCAGGTACGGCTGTTCCATGGCGGACATGCTGGAGGAGGAAGAGATAATCGAGGTCCCCAGCGTGGGTGGCAGAACACCCAGAAAACTTTCCAGACACGTGCTGGCCGAAATCTGTGAACCCCGGATGGAGGAGCTTTTTCTGCTGGTGGATCAGGAGATAACCCGCTCCGGATTCAAGAATTCCACCGGGGCCGGAGTGGTTCTCACAGGCGGGGCGGCCCTGATTGAAGGCGCCCAGGAACTGGCGGAACAGATCTTCAACATGCCCACCCGCATCGGGTATCCCCGCAAGGTGGGCGGACTCAAGGATGTGGTCAACAACCCCATGTACGCCACTGCCGTGGGGGTTCTGATTTATGGAGCGGAAAAGGAAAGCAGTGAAAAACAGTTCCGTATCCGGGACAGGAACATGTTTAACCGCATCCTGAGCAAGATGCGTAAGTGGTTTGTGGATATTAAATAGCACTACAGCGAAACTTATTTATTGATCTCCGGGGACTGGCTGTTTTGCCGCCTGAATTTTTGTTCAATTGCAAGTTATCAATCGGCAAAAGTGCCTGTCCAGGTATCTGTTTAGCGCTTTGCATGTGGCACGGGGACTGGCTTCCCCCGCACTAATTGTCTGAAAGAAGATTTTCGGATTATAAACATAAATGCAGGGGAGCCAGTACCCGGTGATAAGTAAAACGTAACCATTCAGGGGTTCCCCGGTGGTGTTTACCGGCACCAGGCCTGGGGACTGTCCCATGCTATGAAATAATTGGGCAGCTTCACATGATTTCGCGTCTGTGATTTTTGTATTTGTGCAGTAAAAGTGTCGCGGGGACTGTCCCCAGGCCGGTATCTGCCCCTCCTGAATGGTTACAGTAAAACAGTTTCGCTTCAGTGCTGACAAACCAGCAAACAATATACAGGCAAATTTTTTTCTCAGCTAAAAAGGGAAGGAGGAAGCAATGGAATATCAGGAAATCCAAATGGACGGCAACGCCAGGATCAAAGTCGTTGGCGTTGGCGGCGGAGGCGGCAACGCTGTAAACAACATGATCTGCTCCGCAATGAAGGGGGTGACGTTCATTGTTGCAAACACAGATCTGCAGGCCTTGAAGCATTCCCAGGCTGAGTACAAGATTCAGCTAGGTGAAACCCTGACCAAGGGACTGGGTGCAGGAGCTGATCCCAGGGTAGGCAAAGAGGCCGCAGAAGAGAGCATAAATCATATCCGGGAAGTGCTGGACGGATGCGACATGGTCTTTGTCACCGCTGGCATGGGAGGCGGCACAGGAACCGGGGCCGCGCCTGTTATTGCCAGGGTGGCCAAGGAAATGGGAGCATTGACTGTAGCAGTGGTCACCAAGCCATTTTACTTCGAGGGCAAGCGCAGACGGGGCCAGGGGGATACGGGGATATCTGAACTAAAGGAGGTGGTGGACAGCATCATCACTATTCCCAATGACCGCCTGCTCTCCCTGGCCTCCAAGAAGGCCTCCTTTCTGGAGATGCTCAAGAAAGCCGACGAGGTCCTTTACTACGGTGTAAAGGGCATTTCTGATCTCATCATGGTTCCGGGGCTCATCAACATGGACTTTGCCGACGTCAAGGCGGTTATGTCCGAAATGGGACTGGCCATGATGGGCACAGGTATCGCCACCGGAGAAGGGCGGGCCAGGGAAGCGGCCATGAAAGCCATTACCAGCCCCCTTTTGGAAGACGTCTCCATAGACGGAGCCAAGGGAGTACTGATGAACGTCACCTGCGGTATGGACCTGGCCATTGATGAGGTCAGCGAAGCAGCGGAGATCATCCACGAATCCGCTGACGAAGACGCCCAGATCTATTTTGGAACCGTATTCGACGAAAACATTGAGGATGAAATACGCATCACAGTCATCGCTACGGGTATTGAGGATGAATATGTCTCATCCCAGCGTTCCTCCTCAAAGGTAACAGATCTGTCCAAGGTACAGAAAGGCCAGAGCAATGCCAGGCAAAGGCCGAGAAACATGTCCGTGGACCCCGATGGAAAGGATAATCTCAACATACCGGCCTATATCCGGCGGAGCAGAAACGGCCAGGAGCCGGCCCCCATTGAAAATGCAAAATCAGGCAAGGCCAAGGTCAAAAAAGGGGAAGAGTTCATCTTTGACGAGGATGAATTTGAAATCCCCTCCTTTATCCGCAGACAGGCGGATTAACACCGGAACGGGCCGTAACCGTAACGCGGATCAGAATTTGCTTCAGGTTCCAAGGGAAGATTCAATCTCAGGGCCTTCCAGGTCCAAAAGCCGGGAATGGGGAGGCAGGCTTCCAGTTGCCCTGATATTTCCTGAAGAAAGGTCTCTGGCCCTGTCCACCCTGGGGTGGCAGGCTGTGTACATGCAACTGGAGGAAGAGGGGACCTTTCATGTTCAGCGTTTTTTCTGGGATCGCAAAGAAGGCAGGGCTGTAAACCAGGACTCGGATAAAAAAATGTCCGATTTCTCCCTCATCTGCTTCAGCCTGAACTTTGAAGGGGATTATCTAAACCTGGTCCAGGCTCTGCAGGCCTGCAGCATGGAGGTTTGTTCCATAGACCGTGCTGACTGGCCACTGGTCATGGCCGGGGGGCCTGTGACGTTTATTAATCCTTTTCCGGTCATGCCCAGCCTGGACTTTATTTATACCGGAGAGACCGGGGAAGCATTCCTGGCAACGGCCCGGACATTAAGTAACTGTCTGCAGCAGGGAAAAGACAAGGGTCAGGCCCTGCAGGCTATAGCAGGCTCACCAGGCATTTTTATAGCCGGACAGGTGCAAAAGGTAGCCAGGCAGGTGCAGACCTCGGCTTCACGCAGCCTTATAAAACCTGCTCATTCGGCCTTTATCTCGGGACAAAGCGTATTCAGAAACAGCTTCCTGGTGGAGATAAACCGGGGATGTCCCCACGGGTGCCGTTTCTGCGCAGCCGGTTTTGTTTACAGGCCGGCCAGAAACGCTGACATGCAGGAGTTGCAGGAGCTTGTCAGTCGGGTGCGTCCGGGCAAGGTCGGCCTGATGGGCACTGCTCTAACTGACTGGCCTTCCTTGAGGGAGTTTCTGGAGTGGCTCAAACATGAAAAAATCAAGTTTTCCCTGTCGTCCCTGCGCGCTCACGGACTGGACAGGGATTTTCTGGAATTTTTGCGCAAATGCGGGATCAGGACCATAACCCTGGCCGTAGAGGGAATATCCCGGGCACTACGCTCGGCAGTCAACAAAGGTTTTGATCAGGAAAAATTTTATACAGCTGTTGAAGAAATCAGCAGACTGCAGTTCAACACCTTAAAGCTATATTTCATACTGGGACTCCCAGGGGAAAAACCGCAGGATTTACAAGAACTGAAAATATTTTTCGAAGAATTGCAACAGGCCAGGTTCAGGGGGATGGGCAACAGGAAAAAAGGCATAGGGCTTATAAGCATCAGCGTTTCCATGTTTGTTCCCAAGCCCTGGACCCCTCTGCAGTGGTCCGGGATGATCTCAAAAAAAGCCTACGAAACCAGGGTAAAGGAATTTAAAAAAATCTGCTCCAGGCATAAGGGCATCCGATTCACCTCGGAAAATCCTTTCCAGGCCCGCATCCAGGGACTTCTGGCCCGGGGGGATGAAAAACTGCACCAGCTTCTGATCCTGGCCACCGCTAATAACGGCCGTTGGAAAAAAGCCCTTGAACAGTGGTCCGGTGACATGGAATACTATACGGACAGGCAGATTCCCCTGGATGAAACCCTGCCCTGGGACAGACTGGACATTGGAGTAGACAAGGAGTATCTGCTTCACGAGTGGGACAGGTACTGGAAGGGAATAATGACCTCCCCCTGCCCCGACACCTGTTGCAGCAATTGCCGCAGATGCGGCATGCAGAGATTTTCCGGAGGACACAACCTGTAAACCCGGTGCCGGGCCACTCATGCACTTGAGTTATGGGCAAAGCCCGCGTAAATCATCTTGCTCACTCAGGAGAAGGTTATGCCTTACATACCAGAAGAGCGAAGAGAAGTCTTTGACGGACTGCTGGAAGAATTGTCCAGAGAAGTGCAGACCCAGGGGGAGCTTAACTATTGCATATTCAAGCTCTCCAGGCTTATAGCCGGGCGCATCGGCTACAGCTACGACAACCTCAGCATGTGTTCCAGCGCCATGGAACATGCCAGGCTGGAGTGGTACCGCAAGGTCCTGGCCCCTTATGAAGACCAAAAAATTCGTGAGCATGGAGACATCTGATTTTTCCGGCCCAACACACAGGAGGAGCATCCATGGACTATTACATTCCTTCCTACAGAAAGTCCCGCATAAGGTACAAACGCAAACGCAGCAAGAAGCCCCTGTTTCTGCTTGCAACCTGCGCAATCCTGACCCTGGCTTATATTTTGACCGGCTTTAATTTCATTGACAATGACAATCCATACCCATCACCCCAGGAAGCAAAGTTTCAAAGCCTTACCATTGAGCAATCGATCCCTGCTGCTTCCCCAGTGCAGGTCTCCACATATGAAAACCCTCCAGAAAGCGACTCAGGACATTTAAAACCTTACCCCGATATATCTCCGTCGCCCGTTCCGGAACCCGACCCTGAAAAAGGTTTAGACAATACCTCTGCAATCATGGCTGAACAGGAAACAGATACAAGTATCATTGAAAAGAACATTACCATCTCATCCGGAGACACACTCATGGGCCTTCTAAACGGGGAAGGCCTGCCGCGATCCAAGGCCCATGAAATCATTTCTGAACTGGGGGCGATTTACAACCCCAGGCACATCAGGCAGGGACAGGAGATAACTCTGGTTTTCCAGGAACAAAAGAGTAATGAGCCTGTCTTCCAGTCCATGAACCTCAAGCTTGATACTGAACGTGATGTCCGGGTGGAAGCCTGCCCGGAAAACGGACTGGTGGCCCTGGAAAAAAAACATGAACTGAAGGCAAAAGCGGTTCTGGCCCGGGCCGAGATAACTTCCAGCCTGTACAACGCAGCAGTAGGCTCGGATATGCCCCTGCGGGTACTTATGCAGATGATCCGCGCCTATTCCTTCGACGTGGACTTTCAGCGCGATATCCGCCCGGGGGACTCCTTTGAGGTCCTGTTCCAGGAAAAGCTGGATCAGGACGGCAACTTTGTCAGAGGAGGATCTGTTCTTTATGCCACTCTCAACACCCGGGGAAGGGAGCTTCCCATTTACCGCTATGAAACCAGTGACGGAGAGGTGGATTTTTTCAATCCAGACGGAGAGTCAGTACGCAAGACCCTCATGGTCACCCCCATAGACGGGGCCAGGCTGACTTCCGGATACGGCATGCGCCGTCATCCCATCCTGGGCTACAGCCGCATGCACCCCGGCCTGGACTTTGCGGCCCCCACCGGCACCCCCATCATGGCCGCCGGGGACGGAGTGGTGGAATATGCCGGACGCAAGGGCAACTACGGCAATTACATCCGCCTCAGGCATCCCAATGAATACCACACCGTCTACGCCCATTTAAGCCGCTTTGGATCGGGCATACGCCGCGGAGCCAGGGTCACCCAGGGTCAGACCATTGGGTATGTGGGTTCGACAGGTATGTCCACCGGTCCGCACCTGCATTACGAAGTCCATCACCGGGGCAGCCACGTCAACCCGGCTACAGTGGACACGCCCCCGGGCCGCATCCTGGAAGGTGAGGAACTGCAGCTTTTCAAGGCCGCAAGGGAAGACCTGGAAGCTCTTTACGCCTCTCTCAAGAAAGAAAAGGACAAGATGGCCCGCCTGGATTAATGGTTACGATTAATGTATATGCCGGGGTCCAGGCGATTATCCTGGAGTGCCCAATACTTGATAGATGAGTATCTGTTTAGCGCTTTGCATGTGGCATGGGGACTGGCTCTCCCCGCACTTATTTTTTCGCTGATGTGAAGATCATTACTGAAAAATAAGTGCGGGAGTGCCTGTCCCCTGCTTTCCTTAAAAGCGCTAAACAGATACATAGATGGAGATTTATGCTTAAAGTGCTTTTGCATGTTTTATTTATGTTGCTGCTGTTTTTAATACTGGCAGGAGTGATCGGGGCGGTAGGAACAGGTTTCGGGTTGTTTTTCAACCTGCTTATACCGGGCATCCAGCTGGGACATGCTTTGATATCCGGTATGATGGTGGGGATTTTTTCGATGTATATTTTTCTGCGCTTGTTTATCCTGGCAAATACAGGCGATTCACAAAATGACAATGAAGACCAGGAGCCTGCAATAGTCTATATTCCAAGTGAATTTACGACTTTCCATCTCAGCAGGAAAAAATCCAGAAAAGAAAAAACCATTAACCCGCCAAAATGACACTTGACCATGATTTTACAGCACCGGCAGAGATATTAAGAGACAACCTGCACCTTTTTTCTGCTTGCCCCCTGCCTGGACCGGTACTGGACCTGGCCTGCGGCAAGGGGCAAAACGGGCTTTTCCTGGCAGAGCACGGCCATGAGGTTCACTTCATAGACCGGGACTCGAAAGTCCTGGAGCAAATCAGGCATGCAGGCATGATCCTGAACCTGAAAGTTCATGTAAGGCGGACAGATCTGGAGGCCGGAACTGATAATCCCATGCCCCAGGACAGCTTTGGGGCTGTTCTTGTCTTCAGGTATTTACACCGCCCCCTCATGCCGGCAATCAAAAAATCCCTGCGCAAGGGTGGAATCGTCTTCTATCAGACCTTTACCTCCCATCAGGCCGCTCTGGGCCGGCCCACAAACCCGGACTTTCTGCTCCGGGACCAGGAACTCTATTCCTGGTTTCAGGACTGGGAAATCCTGCACTATTTTGAAGGCAAAAAACAGGATCCCCAGGAATACCTGGCCGAAATAATCGCCCGCAAGCCTGAAGCAGACCGGTGAACTCAACCCCCCCAGAACCCTGATGTCTTTTCTGGTAAGTTTCTGTTCAGAGATTTGCATACCAAGGGGACTGTCCCCTGCTTGCCTCTTTGTTGTCACATGAAAAGAGTGACAGATTAAAAAAATTATCCTGTCTTTTTTGGCGACCTTTGCGCCTTTGCGTGAGAATATGTTTTTGTTTTGCGGGCACAGCCCGCCTTAGTAAGTAAGATGTATACGGTTTCTGCAGGCGGTTGCAAAGTCCTCTGGATAATGACCGCTGATGAAACGATGCTGGGCCTCGCTGAAGGACCCCGGAGACCAGGGCAGCTTGGGTAAAAAGGAATACAACAGGCGTTGCGCTCCCGGATCGGTAAACCTCTTGGAATACTCTATACTTGTCACCATTTTGGCTCCAAGGCCTTCCAGGGTCTGAAGGGCCAGGAGCATGGACCTGTCCAGTGCCGCCCTGCAGGCTGTATCCGCCTCCAGGATATTGCCGACATTTCCCTGGGGCAGAAGCTGCAGTTCCCACTGGGATACCTGGGCCTTGGGAACAAATAAAATGACATGCTCATCTTCGTGAACAATGAGACTATGTTCAGCATCCCGTCCATCCATCCGGACATTGGAACGCAGGCAGCTGATGTAGTCCTGGAAAAAATCCCGCCCTGTCTCTTCCTGATACTTCTCCACGGTCTCGGCTACCATATCCCCGGCCGAAAAAGCCGAGGTCTTATTACCGGTAACCCGGCCGTTTAAGACCTCCTTCGCATGCACCGGCACCATGGCGTGCTGCTGATGCACCTGCTGGTGAGAACCGTGCAGCCTGTACCTGCTGGGGGCAAAATCGAACCCGAAATTCCATCCCCACAGGCAGGCGCTTAAAAAAACCCCCCGGTGGCCAATATCAAGCTCTGCAGTAATCTTATTGCGCAAGTCCTCCAGATCCTCTTCTGTCATGGTCCTGGCAGGAATATGCATATCCAGTTCCCGGGCCAGACGCACATATGTCCTTTGATAGTAAAGATGTCGAAGCCCCTGCATGTCAGCAAGACTGAGGTCCCGGGCCCGGTAACGCACCGCCTGGTGGCCCATGTTGGAAGCATAGTGCCCCCACGGGATATAGCTGTTGCGGCGCAGGTACTCAAAAACCTGAGTACCCTGTCCCGCATCACCTGCATCACCAACAATCTCGCTTACCCCCTGAACACCGGGCTGCAGAAGCATTATTTTCTTGTAATGATCCGGCAGGCTTGGGTTGTTGCCGACAGCCTCAAACAGGTCCCGGTCATGGATGACCGGTACCACTGCTCCATCCTGGCGACGGGTATAAGCCAGTCCTTGCGGAATGACACTCCCAGGCTCGCTGCTGAAGTCACAGGCCAGATGAGCCAGTTTCACCAGGTCCCCCGGATCGCTTGATGTGGTGGCCAGTGCCAGAAGAACCGGGGCCGGCAGGTGATTGAAAATTGACTTTGCTTTATCAACAGATACTCCTGCATCCCCGGCCCAAGACTCCAGGGCCCGGCTCATGGAGACCCCGCCGGTAGCTGTGATACCCAATGACAGGGGATCAACAGACCTGGAATCAGCCCACCCGGCATCTATGAATGTGCTGCCTCTGAAGCTGAATGCATTGGGTATTTCGTACACTGTTGACGCCTGACTCACCTCGACCTCGCCCTCAGGAAAATTGGCACGGTTGTGGACATCAGTTTCATCAGCCAGCTTTCCGAGCACAAGGTGATGATCACCCTGTCTCAGGTTATAAACCAGGTAAGCGGGTCGGTGTTCCGCATAACGAAACACCCCTTCCGGTGTAACACAGGTACGCAGTTTCATTTACCAGCTCCTTTTGCGTAACCATTCAGGGGGGTCCTCGGTGGTGAATACTGGCACCAGGCCTGGGGACTGTCCCCGCTAGGTACTACCTATGAAGGTTCACACAACTTAGCGTTTGTCATATAAAATTTGTGCAG